>NZ_JAFCXH010000007.1:0-241754 GCF_049898225.1 Pseudomonas sp. DSP3-2-3
ATTTGGTGAAGGGGTGGGACGAAGTCTCCAACGGTCTGTACTGGTATGAGTCAGAAGCTAGGCTTTTAGTCCCACCCACCCCTTCAAGTCTAAACATACAAGCGAGGCTTGCCCGCGAAGGTGTTCGTTCAGCCGACTGCGGTGCTTGCTGGGCAACCGACTCGCGGGCAAGCCACGTTCCAACGGATTCTCGGCGTTCATAAAGCTCGCTCACAAAGGGTGCGCTCATCGGTCGCACGCCCTTTATCAGTGCAAAACACCTGCAAGTTGGTTAGGCTAGCCGCCATTTTGTGCTGGGTGGATCTCACAAGGAGCCCCGGCGCAGTCAGGGTCGGTCCTATAAGGGCTGGCAGCATTTCCCTTATCCACCGGGAAATCCCCCTCTAAATTCCGATTTGAATGTGTGGTTTCCTTCTGATGAAAGTGTTGAAAGGCCGGGACATCCTGGCACTTGGTTTTATGACGTTTGCCCTGTTCGTCGGGGCTGGCAATATCATCTTCCCCCCAATCGTTGGTTTGCAGGCTGGTCCCCATGTGTGGATGGCTGCCCTGGGCTTTTTGGTCACTGCGGTAGGTTTGCCGGTGGTTACGGTCATCGCTCTGGCCAAGGTCGGTGGCGCCATGGATGCGCTGAGCAGCCCCATTGGCAAGGTCGCTGGCGGCATTCTCGCAGCGGTGTGCTATCTGGCGGTGGGTCCGTTGTTCGCGACGCCGCGAACGGCGACAGTTTCGTTTGAAGTAGGCCTTGCGCCGCTGACAGGCGATAGCCCCATGGCGTTGTTTCTCTACAGCCTGGCGTATTTCGCGGTGGTGTTCTGGGTTTCGCTGTATCCGGGGCGTCTGCTCGATACCGTGGGCCGCTTTCTGGCGCCCTTGAAGATTATCGCCCTTGCCGTGCTGGGTATTGCAGCCTTCGCGCTGCCTGCCGGGGATGTCGGGATTGCCGAGCCTGCCTATGCCGCGGCGCCGTTCTCCCAAGGCTTCATCAATGGCTACCTGACCATGGACACCCTGGGCGCGCTGGTCTTCGGGATTGTCATCGTCAATGCGATTCGCTCACGTGGGGTCGAGTCACCGGCTTTGATTACCCGTTACGCGATCATCGCCGGACTGATTGCCGGGGTAGGGCTGGCACTGGTCTATATCAGCCTGTTCCGCCTCGGTTCTGGAAGTCACGCGGTGGCAGCAGTAGCGAGCAACGGCGCGGCGGTGCTGCATGCTTACGTGCAGCACACCTTCGGTTCCCTGGGCAGCGGTTTCCTGGCCGTATTGATTTCCCTGGCGTGTCTGGTAACCGCCGTGGGCCTGACCTGCGCCTGTGCCGAGTACTTCAGCCAGGCGCTGCCATTGTCCTATAAGGCACTGGTGCTGATTCTGGCGCTGTTCTCCTTGCTGGTATCGAATCTGGGCCTGACCAAGCTGATCATGTTCTCGATCCCGGTGCTGACGGCCATTTACCCGCCGTGCATCGTTCTCGTAGCCCTGAGTTTTTGCAAGGATTTCTGGCAATCCCAAAGCCGGATCGTCGCGCCGGTGATGCTGGTGGCGGCGGTGTTTGGTGTTATCGATGCGATCAAGGGCGCAGGTTTTGCCGACAGCATGCCGCACACTCTGGCGAATCTGCCGCTGAGCGATCAAGGCCTGGCCTGGCTGGTGCCGTCGTTGATGATGCTGTTCGTTGCCTTTGTGATCGATCGTGTGCTGGGCAAGAGCAGCGAAGCGCTGGCGTGACACATCATCAAAAAAAGGCGGATGCAATTGGCTGATGGTTACCCCGGACGTGATCTGAAAGTCATCTGCCAAAAACCAATAAAGCCCGCAATTGCGGGCTTTATTGTCTGAAAACCTCTCAGCTTACTTGGTCGTGGTTGGCGCCGGGGCCTGACCATTGGCTTCTTTTGCGCGCTCTTGAGCGGCTTCTGCATTTTTCTGTGCAGCTTCCTGGCTTTCTTTAGCGGCGTCGTTCACTTTGTCCTGAGCCTTCTCCATCGACTCCTGGGATTGCTGTGCAGCTTTGTTGGCATCTTGCTGGGTGTTTTCGGACTTCTTGTCACAGGCGGCAAGGCCCAAAGTGGCAGAAAGCATCAAGGCATAAGCTAAAGATTTGCGCATGGGGTGTTTCTCCTTATTGAATATCTACGAGCCTTCGAGCGTTGGGCTTTTCATTAAGTTCCAGCGATCGCTCAGATAGATTGTGTTTGTGTATCAAGGGCTTCGCGTTGAATCCGCGACGGCACCGAAGCATTTTGCAACTACTGCAGCCGGGAAATGAACGCCGCGCATGCGTGAAACCGTCGTACTTGAGCGCCTCAGGCGTTCTTCCTGCGGCGTTGCCTGATTGTCAGCTTTTGGCGCGGTCGGCATGTGCGCCAACCTAAATGGCATGACGCCGGTGCTGCTTTATTCCGAGAAAATCATTGGCATTGGCCCCATCGCGCCATTCATTGCGTGTGCTGCGCTCGAAGAATCGTTGATGCGCAATTGCGCGCCCTTGAAATCCCGGTCCCAGCCCCCACTTTGATGACTACCCGCCGCCCGACACAGATACATGTCTTGTCTGGTGGCTTTGCCATCTGATTGGAGTTTGATGACCATGAGTGTGGAAACTCAAAAGGAAACCCTGGGCTTCCAGACCGAGGTAAAGCAGCTGCTGCACCTCATGATCCATTCGCTGTATTCCAACAAGGAAATTTTCCTTCGCGAATTGATCTCGAACGCCTCTGACGCCGTGGATAAACTGCGCTTCGAAGCACTGTCCAAACCGGACCTGCTTGAAGGCGGCGCCGAGCTGAAAATCCGTGTGAGCTTCGACAAGGACGCGAAAACCGTCACCCTCGAAGACAACGGCATCGGCATGAGCCGGGAAGATGTGATCACCCATCTGGGTACCATCGCCAAATCCGGCACTGCAGATTTCATGAAGAACCTGTCTGGCGATCAGAAAAAGGATTCACATCTGATCGGTCAGTTCGGCGTGGGCTTCTACTCGGCCTTCATCGTTGCCGATCAAGTCGAAGTATTCAGCCGCCGTGCGGGCGCGCCAGCCAGCGAAGGCGTGCATTGGTCCTCCAAGGGCGAAGGCGAATTCGAAGTCGCTACCCTGGAAAAAGCCGAACGCGGTACGCGTATCGTTCTGCACCTGAAAAGTGCTGAAGATGAATTCGCCGACGGTTACCGTCTGCGCAACATCATCAAGAAGTACTCCGATCACATCGCTTTGCCGATCGAGCTGCCGAAAGAACAGGTTGCTGCCGAAGGTGAAGAAGCGCCTGCCGTTGAATGGGAAACCGTCAACCGCGCCAGCGCACTCTGGACCCGTTCACGCACTGAAGTGAAGGACGAGGAGTACCAGGAATTCTACAAACACGTTGCCCATGACTTCGAGAACCCGCTGAGCTGGAGCCATAACAAGGTTGAAGGCAAGCTGGAATATACCTCGCTGCTCTACGTGCCGGCCCGTGCTCCGTTCGACCTGTATCAGCGTGAAGCGCCGCGTGGCTTGAAACTGTACGTGCAGCGCGTGTTTGTCATGGATCAGGCCGAGTCGTTCCTGCCGCTGTACATGCGCTTCATCAAGGGTGTGGTCGATTCCAATGACCTGTCCCTGAACGTGTCCCGGGAAATCCTGCAGAAAGATCCGATCATTGACTCAATGAAGTCCGCGCTGACCAAGCGTGTGTTGGACATGCTGGAAAAACTGGCGAAGAACGAGCCTGAGCAATACAAAGGTTTCTGGAAGAACTTCGGTCAGGTCATGAAAGAAGGCCCGGCGGAAGATTTCGCCAACAAGGAAAAAATCGCCGGCCTGCTGCGTTTCGCCTCGACTCACGAAGACGGCGGCGAGCAAGTCGTTGCCTTGGCCGAATACCTGGCTCGGGCCAAGGAAGGTCAGGACAAGATTTACTACCTGACTGGCGAAACCTACGCTCAGGTCAAAAACAGCCCGCACCTGGAAGTCTTCCGCAAGAAAGGCATCGAAGTGCTGCTGTTGACCGATCGCATCGACGAGTGGTTGATGAGCTACCTCAGCGACTTCGACGGCAAGGGTTTTGTCGATGTGGCGCGTGGTGATCTGGATCTGGGCAAGCTTGATTCCGAAGAGGACAAGAAGGCTCAGGAAGAAATCGCCAAGGATAAGGAAGGTCTTATCGAGCGTTTGAAAGCCGCGCTGGGCGAGTCTGTCAGTGAAGTGCGGGTTTCCCATCGCCTGACCGACTCTCCAGCAATTCTGGCCATTGGCGAGGCTGATCTGGGCATGCAAATGCGCCAGATCCTCGAAGCCAGCGGGCAGAAGGTTCCGGACTCCAAGCCGATTTTTGAATTCAACCCGGCTCACCCGCTGATTGGCAAGCTGGACGCCGAGCAGAGCGAAGAGCGCTTCGATGATCTGTCGCATATCCTGTTCGATCAGGCGGCCCTGGCCGCTGGTGACAGTCTGAAAGATCCGGCTGCTTACGTGCGCAGGCTGAACAAGCTACTCGTTGAACTGTCGGTTTAACTCGACGTGTTACAAAAACCCGCTTCGGCGGGTTTTCTGATTTTGGTCCGTGCATTTTTCTTTCAATGATTGAGGAGTCAGCGATGAGCAGCAACGTTACTGTCAGTTCCGTGGTGTACCAGATCGATGGCCAGCCGTACGAAAGCCGTCTGGTATTTGACTCCGGCGACGCTTCATCGCGTCCGGGCCTGTTGATGGCGCCGAACTGGATGGGCGTCAGCGAAGATGCCGAGAAAATCGCCCAGTCCGTGGCCGAGCAAGGTTATGTGGTCTTGCTGGTGGATCTTTACGGGCAGGGCACACGCCCGCAGAACGGCGATGAAGCCGGTGCAGCGATGATGCCTCTCAAGAATGACCGCGCTGAACTGCGCAAGCGCATGCAGGCGGCGCTTGAGCAACTGCTGAGCCAGACCGACGCGCCGGTCGATGCCGACAAGGTCGCCACGTTCGGCTTCTGCTTCGGTGGTTGCTGCTCACTGGAACTGGCTCGTGCCGGCGCTAATCTCAAGGCCGCCGTGTCGTTCCATGGCACGCTGGATACGCCGAACCCGGCTGATGCGAACAACATCAAAGGCTCGGTGCTGGTTCTGCACGGTGCAGCCGATCCGCTGGTGCCGAAAGAGCAATTGCCTGCGTTTGAAGCCGAGATGGATGCTGCAGGCGTCGATTGGCAGCTGACCAGCTACGGCGGCGCGGTGCACTCGTTCACTGATCCCCATGCGCAGACTCCAGGCAAGATGATGTACGACGCCAAGACCGCCAAGCGCGCCTTTGCCTCGATGCATAATTTGCTGGATGAAGTGTTCAAGGACTGATTGGGAGCGAATTTATTCGCGAAGAGACGGGTGCATTCAGCGCGTTTGTTGGCGTTGCAAAGGACGGCGCTGAACCCGTTGGAGATTCTATGTCCGGGGGCAACCGCCAGGCGCCAGACGTATTGTCTGAACCGACGCCTTCCCGGCTAAAGCCGGTCCCACTGTGGGACCGGCTTTAGCCGGGAAGACGGCATTCCAGTAGACGCAAATGCATCGGCTGTACGTGCAGATCCGTTGGAGATTCTATGTTCGTGAGCAACCCCCAGACATAGAATCTCCAACGGAATGCTTTGATGCCCATGTAACCGGTTCAGTCCGGGAAGGGCGTCTAAGGCAATTCAATTCTGCCGATTTCCCCCGGCACTGTCGGCCAGTCTCCAGTTGCCCAACGCTGGCGAGCCGCTTCGATCAAGGCCGGATCACTGGCGACAAAGTTCCAGTTCATCCGCCTCGGGCCGTCCAGCGGGGCGCCGCCGATGAGTACCGCGTGACATTCGCTGTCCGCGCACAGCGTCACTTCCTGGCCTGCATCAAGCACGACCAGGCTGCGGGTTTCTACGGCTTCGCCATCTAATGACGCATCGCCACTGAGCACATACAACGCCCGTTCCGCATGTTCAGTGGGGATCAGCAGCGTCGTGGCCGTCTGCATGTGCAATTCGGCGTAAAGCGTCGGTGACAACACCGGCACCGGTGAGGTCAGGCAAAACCCGCTGCCGGCAATCATGCGGATCTGGATGCCCATTGCATCACTGACCGGCAGGCTGCTGGCCGGATGATGACTGTAATGGCCTGCGCCTGATTCAACTGCCTTTGGCGATGCCAGCCAGATTTGCAGGCCGTGCATCCTGGAGCCGCTGGCACGAAGATCGTCAGGCGTGCGTTCGATGTGGGCAATGGCTGCGCCTGAGGTCATCCAGCTGACTTCGCCCGCGTCGACCTGCTGGTCGCTGCCCAGGCTGTCCTTGTGCAGCAGGCGGCCTTCAAACAGGTAAGTAAGGGTCGACAGGCCAATATGCGGGTGCTGGCGAATGTTCATGCCGGTGCTCGGCGCGTAG
Source organism: Pseudomonas sp. DSP3-2-3 (assembly GCF_049898225.1). NCBI lineage: Bacteria > Pseudomonadati > Pseudomonadota > Gammaproteobacteria > Pseudomonadales > Pseudomonadaceae > Pseudomonas > Pseudomonas sp. DSP3-2-3. Next base: position 6,372 of record NZ_JAFCXH010000007.1, read on the forward strand.
TCGGTTTCCAGCATGTGATCGAAAAACACGAATGGTCCGACGCTGCGGCATTTGGCCGAGGGCAGGGGGCGCAGAATGGGTTGGCCTTCGACGTCTTCGGCACGGGGTTTGATCGTGAGCATCAGGATTTCTCGGCTGGACGCGCATGCAAAAGGAAATATCCTACCTGCATCGGCTGGATCGACCCAATAAAAAAGGCGCCCCGAGAGGCGCCTTTCTGACAGCTGCGAATCAGGGCGAATTACTTGCCCTGCCAGCGCTTCATTACCAGCGTGGCGTTGGTGCCGCCGAAACCGAAGCTGTTGCTCATGACCTGGTCGATTTTTGCATCTTCCCGAGTCTTGAGCAGGATCGGCATATCAGCGACGACCGGGTCCAGCTCGTCGATGTTAGCCGAACCGGCCATGAAGTTGCCTTCCATCATCAGCATGCAGTAGATCGCTTCGTGAACGCCGGCGGCGCCCAGGGAGTGACCGGACAGGCTTTTGGTCGAGCTGATGGCTGGAGCGTTGGTGCCGAACACTTCACGCACGCCTTCCATCTCTTTCGCGTCGCCGACCGGAGTCGAGGTGCCGTGAGTGTTGATGTAGTCGATCGGGCCTTCGACGGTTGAAAGAGCCATCTGCATGCAGCGGATAGCGCCTTCGCCGCTTGGCGCAACCATGTCGTAGCCATCGGACGTAGCGCCGTAACCCACGACTTCAGCGTAGATCTTCGCGCCGCGAGCAAGAGCGTGTTCCAGCTCTTCGACCACGACCATGCCGCCGCCGCCCGCGATGACGAAACCGTCACGCTTGGCGTCGTAGGCACGGGAAGCTTTTTCCGGAGTTTCGTTGTACTGGCTGGACAGTGCGCCCATGGCGTCGAACAGGAAGGACTGGCTCCAATGTTCTTCTTCGCCACCACCGGCAAAAACGATGTCCTGCTTGCCCATCTGAATCTGTTCCATGGCGCTGCCGATGCAGTGAGCACTGGTGGCGCAGGCAGAAGCGATGGAGTAGTTCAGGCCCTTGATCTTGAACGGCGTGGCCAGACAAGCTGAAACCGTGCTGCTCATGGTCCGCGTAACGCGATACGGACCGACGCGCTTGACGCCTTTTTCGCGCAGGATATCCAGCGCTTCCATCTGATTCAGCGTCGACGCGCCGCCGCTGCCGGCGATCAGGCCGGTGCGCGGATTGGAGACTTGCTCCTCGGTCAGGCCCGAATCGGTGATGGCGTCTTTCATGGCCAGGTAGGCATAAGCTGCCGCATGGCCGACGAAGCGATAGATCTTGCGATCGATCAGTTCTTCAAGATTGAGGTCAATGGAGCCGGAAACCTGGCTACGCAGACCCATTTCGGCATATTCCGGATTGAAACGGATGCCAGGGCGGCTTGCACGCAGGTTGGCGGAGACGGTCTCTTTGTCATTGCCCAAGCACGAAACGATGCCCAGACCAGTGATAACGACGCGGCGCATGCGGATAACCCTTAGAAGTTGTCAGTGGAGGTAAAGACGCCGACCCGAAGGCCTTCGGCGGTGTAGATCTCGCGACCGTCGACAGTGACCGAGCCATCAGCAATGGCCAGGTTCAACTTGCCTTTGAGGACACGTTTGATCTGGATGTTATAGGTGACTTTCTTTGCAGTTGGCAGTACCTGGCCGAAGAATTTCACTTCGCCCGAGCCCAATGCACGACCACGGCCCGGCAAACCCTGCCAGCCGAGGAAGAAACCGACCAGCTGCCACATGGCATCAAGGCCCAGGCAGCCTGGCATTACCGGGTCGCCTTCGAAGTGACACGCGAAGAACCACAGGTCTGGATTGATATCCAGCTCGGCGACCAATTCACCTTTGCCGTACTTGCCGCCGCCTTCGCTGATGTGGGTGATGCGATCAACCATCAGCATGTTGGGGGCGGGCAGTTGCGCATTACCTGGGCCGAACAGCTCGCCGCGACTGCAACGCAGCAGGTCTTCCCGGGTAAAGGCGTTTTGTTTGGTCATGCGAGCTCCTCAATAATCTGGTGCGGCAGGGTGGGGCGCCATTTGCCCCAGGATCCAGTCCTGGCCGGCTGACTCGCCAGGACTCTGCCGGCAGCCTACTCATAGACTATTGCGTTGTAGTGAAAGTCACAGCACAAGGGAAATGAAAGCACACTTGTGCACTGAAATTTGTCATCCGACCGACTTCTATTGTCGATACGGCTACCAAGACTGCCGCAATTTAGCATTTATCGCCAGTCGCAGATGTCCGAAAGGACAGCCAGCGCTGTAAAACCTGCTGCAAATCAGTACGTTTGAACGGTTTTGCCAGGTAATCGTTCATCCCCGCCTGTAAACAGGCGTCTCGATCACCCTGCAATGCGTTGGCGGTCAGGGCGATGATCGGCACCTGCTCCAGCCCTGGAATCTGGCGAATGCGCCGGGTCGCTTCATAGCCGTCCATGACCGGCAGTCGGCAATCCATGAAAATCACCGCGTAATTGCCGCTGCCCGCCATGCTCACGGCCTGGGCGCCATCGGTAGCGACGTTCACCTGAAAGCCGAGACTGTGCAACATTGCCTGAACCACCGTGCGATTGACTTGATTGTCTTCCACCAGCAACACGCAGCGGTCCTGGCCGTCGTCATCTTCCGGGTCAACCAAAGCCCCGGCCGGACCCGCAACTTCCACCGGCAATCGTGTCAGCGCCAGCTCCAGGGTGAATGTCGAACCGAATCCTTCCTCGCTCGCGGCCCTCAGGGAGCCGCCCATGCGCTCAGCCAGGGTGCGCGCAATCGGCAGGCCCAGGCCTGTGCCGCCGTAGCGCCTGGAGATTGAACTGTCGGCTTGCTGGAAGGCATCGAACATCGACTCCAGGCGATCTGGCGAAATGCCGATGCCGCTGTCGCGAACCGTGCAGGTGAATAAAACCCGCTGCGTATCCAGTTCCTGGTAACCGGCCTCGATACAGACGCTGCCGGTTTCAGTGAACTTCAGGGCGTTGCCAATCAGGTTGACCAGGATCTGGCGCAGCCGGGTCGGGTCGCCGGAGACATTGAAAGAGCCAAGCCCGACCTGCAGATCCAGTTGCAGCGACAGGCCCCGTTGCTGGGCATTGTGCTGGAACGCATGGGTCGAAGTGGTCATGACCTCGGCGAGATTGAACGCGATGTTCTCCATTTGCAGGGCATTACGTTCGATCCGCGAGAAGTCGAGAATATCGTTGATGACCTTGAGCAAATGTTCCGTGGACTCGGTCGCCAGGGCCGCGTACTCGACCTGCTCCTCGGTCATGCGTGTGGTTTCCAGCAACTGCAACATGCCCAGCACGCCGTTCATGGGCGTGCGCAGCTCATGGCTCATCATCGCCAGAAAATCGGATTTGGCCCGGTTGGCCCTTTCGGCTTCTTCCCGGGCCTGAATCAACTGGTCGATGGATTGCTGTTGTTCGCGGCTGGCTTTTTCCAGATTGAAGGCCAGATTGTTGATATGCCGCGCCAGATCACCCAGCTCGGCGTCGTCGGGCACCGGCAGCGGCGTGTTGTAATCGCCTTGCTGGATGGCTTTGACCGCATCGCCCATGTCACTGATCGGTTGTGACAGGCTGGAGGCCAGGCGACGAGCCAGCAGGAAGGTAAACAGCAGGGCGAACAACGCCAGAATGGCCGCCTTGAGGAGGATCTCCTGCTGACGCTGGCTGAACGCGTCGTTGGACATGCCCACCAAAACCCGGCCCAGATAATCTTCCACAGGCTTGGTTGCTTCTGCACGAGCGCCGAGAAAGTCGTTGCTGAGTTTGATCCGCTGGGAGCGAATCGGTGCCTGGAAAATCTCCACCTGCTTGGGGTTGCCGCCGTTTCTGCCGGGTTGCTCGACGAATACCAGAACATTGTTGGCGCTGTCCTGCACTTCAACGAAACGCACGTGAGGCGTGGACAAAGTGGCGCGCATCAGCCCCCTGAGCACCTCGTCATTGCCGACGATAACCCCGTATTCCGACGCGGGAGCCAGTTGGTTGGCGATCAGCTGACCGGTGTGGTTGACCTCCTGACGCAGGTCCTGGATACGCACAAAGGTGAAAAAGCTGATCAGCAACAGTGTCAACAGCAACGCAGGCCCGAGGCTGATCATCTGGGTGCGGGTATTGATATCCCATTGGCGGCGTTTCTTCATGGCTGGCGCTCCGCATCGGTCAGCTGCGCGGTCAGCGCAGCGTCATTGATGGGGGCGATGCCGAGCGAGCGTGCGACCCGCGGGTTGCTCACGACCTTGAAGTACGGAGGATAGAACGCGCGCGGCCAACTGGCGGGAGGCGTATCCAGCAGCGCATCGAGGGTGTCGAGCCAATCGTGCTGGTCGCTGTAAGTGCTGGCCAGGCTGCCAGCCTTGACGAAACCTGCGTTGGGGCCGAGCAGCGCCAGTTGTTGTGCGTAGCTGCTGAGCAACAGGTTCTTGGCCGTCTTGGCGTTGTACAGCTCGGTATCGTCCAGCCCGAGCAATACGTCGCTGCGGCTCAACAAGGCGCTCAGTGGGCGGTTGTCGGCGATAGATCGCCAGGGTTGGGACACGATCTTCAAGCCCAGCGGCGCGGCAGCGTGGCGGGTTTCCTTGAGCAGGAACTGGCTGTCACTGTCGAACAGCACTCCGACCTGCCTGGCTTGCGGCAACAACTGCCGGATCAGTTTGAGCTGTCGTGAGACGGGTGGGTCACTCCACAGCAGGCTCAGGTTCGGCGGGCGTTTCTCTGCCAGGCGCTGATGAGCCTCGATCCGACTGATGCGCAGCACCAGGGTCGCCGGCCCCTGGCTGTCCAGCAGGCGCCAATCCAGGCTGCCCGGATCGAGCAGGATCAGGCGGGTATGTTGCGGGATTTTTCCGGGTACGGGCAGCTTCCCGGTCGCGGCGAAACGCACCGTATCTTCGGGCCGGCGCTGGGCCAGGTCGCTGACAAAGGCCTGCACTACGGGGCTGTCTTCGGTGGCCGTCAACAGTACGTCAGCTGCGCACGCGCTGTTCGCCAGCAGCAGGCCGGTGACGATGCAGCCCAGATGTCCGATCCATACGCCCAACGCTGTATCCATACTCATCCGCCCGGTGATTCCTGTCGTGCAGCGAAGTTTTCCAATCGCCGGTGGTCCCAATGATTCCAGTAATAGTCGCGCATGGGAACCGAGACGTGGCTTATTTCCATGGAACTTACCCCCGGTCGTCGGCGCCGAAGGTGAAATACAGCGCTGGAGCGGCGCCGTGACACAGTTTGTCGCTGGCTGACACAGCAACGCTCCGTATAATGCCGCCATCGCCAAAATCAGATGGCTCTAGATGGATGGTTTTATGACCACACAGCAACCAGTCGCGGTTCTCGGCGGCGGCAGCTTCGGTACGGCCATTGCCAACCTGTTGGCAGAAAACGGTCGTCAGGTCCGGCAGTGGATGCGCGATCCGGAACAGGCCGAAGCAATTCGCGTCAATCGCGAGAATCCTCGCTATCTCAAAGGCATCAAGGTTCGTCCTGAAGTCGAACCGACCACGGACCTGGCCGCCACGCTCGACGGCAGCGAGCTGGTCTTCGTGGCGTTGCCTTCCAGCGCCTTGCGTTCGGTCCTGGTGCCTCATGTCCAGCGCCTGAGCGGCAAGATGCTGGTCAGCCTGACCAAGGGTATCGAGGCGCACACCTTCAAGCTGATGAGCCAGATACTCGAAGAAATCGCGCCGCAAGCGCGGATTGGCGTGTTGTCGGGGCCGAATCTGGCCCGGGAAATCGCCGAGCACGCGCTGACCGCCACGGTTGTGGCCAGTGAGGACGAGGAGTTGTGCCAACAGGTGCAGGCTGCGTTGCACGGTCGCACGTTCCGGGTGTATGCCAGCGCTGATCGCTTTGGCGTGGAGTTGGGCGGCGCGCTCAAGAACGTCTACGCGATTATCGCCGGCATGGCGGTCGCGCTGGAGATGGGTGAAAACACCAAGAGCATGCTAATTACCCGGGCGCTGGCAGAAATGACCCGTTTCGCAGTCAATCAAGGTGCCAACCCCATGACGTTTCTCGGCCTGGCGGGCGTCGGTGATTTGATCGTGACCTGTTCCTCGCCGAAAAGCCGCAACTACCAGGTCGGTTTCGCCCTTGGGCAGGGACTGAGTCTGGACGAAGCGGTCAACCGCCTCGGTGAAGTGGCCGAAGGGGTCAATACCCTCAAGGTGCTCAAGGTCAAGGCGGACGAGCTGCAAGTCTATATGCCGCTGGTCGCAGGGTTGCACGCTATCCTTTTCGAGGGTCGTACCCTGAAACAGGTCATCGAGCAGCTCATGCGTGCCGAACCCAAGACCGATGTCGACTTCATTTCCACCACCGGTTTCAACTGAATACCTTTTTTGTTTGCGGGAGAGTGTCTTGAACGATTCCAAACTCAAGCAACATGAATCAATTTTGCTGCGCGTCCTCTGGATGGTGCTGTTTGTGCTGGTCTGGCACGTTGCCGAAGTCGTCCTGGCGGGCGTGGTGCTGGTGCAACTGTGTTATCGGCTTATCTACGGCGCACCAAGTGGCGGCCTGATGAACTTCGGCGACAGTCTGAGCCAGTTCCTGGCCCAGATCGGTCGCTACGGCACCTTTCACAGCGACCAGAAACCCTGGCCATTTGCCGATTGGCCGGCGCCTCGCGCACCCGAAGGTGAAGCGCCGCACAGCGTTCCGCCGACTGCGCATCCGGTACGTGACGAAGAGCCAAAGTTATGAAAGTCTGGGTCCTGCGCCACGGCGAAGCCCAGGCGCAGGCGCGCAGCGATGCCGAGCGCGAGCTGACCCGTCATGGTCGTGAGCAAGTGCTGCACAGCGCGGCCCATCTGATGGGCCAGCCTTTGCAGCGCATCATCGCCAGTCCTTATGTGCGGGCCCGGCAAACCGCCGAATTGGTCAGGCAAGCCTTGGGGTTCAGCGAGCCGGTGGTCATCGTGCCCTGGCTCACGCCGGACAATGATCCTCGCCAGGTCTTGAGTCATCTGGACGCTTATGCCAGCGACGATATCCTGCTGGTCAGCCATCAACCGCTGGTGGGCGCGCTGATCGGCCTCGCAGTTCACGGCAGCACCCAACAGCCTCAGCCCATGGGCACCGCAAGCCTGGCCGAACTGTCGGGTGATTTTCCGCTGGCCGGGGCCATGGAGCTGGACAGCGTTCGACACGTTTGAACCCGTTCGAGCCGTTGGAGCGAGGCTTGCCCGCCAACCAGACGCCTGGGCGGCCTGATTCACCGCGTTATCGTTCTTCGCGGGCAAGCCTCCAACGGGTCTACAGTCGAGCATGTGTTCAGGTCCGCCACCTCACAATCCGTGGGAGCGAGCTTGCTCGCGAAAAGGTCCGTAAACCCGACACATCTTCGGCGCCTGAAACATCGCCTTCGCAAGCAAGCTAGCTCCCACAGGTCCTGCACAACACCGCCTGCGCGGGCAAGCCTCGCTCCAGCAGGTCCTGCACCGTTCCTCCTTTTTATTGCTGCGCAAGCACCGGGTGAATACCGGGTCGACTACGCTTGCCCAATAACAATAAGGAACATGAACCATGACTACCGCCATCAGTCTGCCCTTGAGCCGTTTCTATGATCGTGAGGATCGTCATCCGGACAAGTGTTTTCTGGTCCAGCCGATGGCGGGTGGACAGGTTCAGAAGCTGAGCTGGTCCGAGGTCGGTAATCAGGCCCGCCGCGCTGCGCACTGGTTACGGCGCCAAGGACTGCCACAGGGCAGCTCCATCGCGATCCTTTCCAGAAACTGCGCACACTGGATCATTGCCGACCTGGCGATCTGGATGGCCGGGCATGTCTCGGTGCCGTTGAATCCGAACCTCAGCGCGGGAGCGGTCGCTCAGGTGCTGGAGCACTCGGAGGCGGCGATGGTGTTCGTCGGCATACTCGACGACTGGCCGGGCATCAGTTGCGGTGTCAGCGCCGGGTTGCCGACCGTGGCGCTGCCGCTCAGCCCGGAAGGTTCGTTCGATTTTCGCTGGGCTGAATTGCAAGCCTGGTCGCCGATCCAGGACAACCCCACCGGGCGCTACGATCAGTTGGCGACCATCATCTACACCTCCGGCAGCACCGGACGAGCCAAAGGTGTCATGCACAGCTTCGGCACCCTGGCATTTGCCGTTACCCATGGCAGCGGCATCTTCGGACTGGGCGAGAAGGACCGGCTGCTGTCTTGTTTACCACTGTGCTGCGTGGCCGAGCGAATGTTCGTGGAAATGGCGTCGATCTACGCCGGGCAAACCGTATTCTTCGCCGAAGGCCGGGACACCTTTGTCGACGATCTGAAGCGCGCGAGGCCCACGGCGCTGTTTGGCGTGCCGGGGATCTGGAGCGAACTCCAGATGAGCGTCTATAGCAAGATTCCCGCCGCGCGCCTGGACGTGCTGTTGAGTGTGCCGCTGCTTGGCAGGCTGGTCCGACGCAACATTCGCAAGGGGCTTGGGCTGGATGCGCTACGGGTTGCCGTGACGGGCGCGGCGCCCGTATCGGAAAACCTGCTGCACTGGTATCAACGGCTCGGGCTGGATGTCCTGGAGGCGTACGGCACCACTGAAAACTGCGGCTACTCGCACATCTGCCGGCCAGGCGAGCACAAGAGCGGCTGGATCGGCCCGCCGTGTCCGCAGGTCGAGGTGCGGCTGGCGGAAGATGGTGAGGTGCTGGTGCGCAGCGGCGCGACCATGCTTGGTTATTTCAAGCAACCGCTGAAAACCGTCGAGACTATGACCGACGGTTTCCTGCACACGGGGGACAGGGGCGAGCTGGACGAGCAAGGCAATCTGCGCCTGACCGGGCGGCTCAAGGAAACCCCGGGTCAACGCCTGCCTGAAAAAACATCAGCGCTTGCGCAGGCGGGCGGTGGTGAAAGATAGTTGGCGCGTCTGGCGCTCAGCTTCTACGAGCGCCCAATAATAAGGATTGAACATGGGTCTGTGGCGCGATACACCGAACATCGAACAACTTAATGCCCTGAACAAGAACACCATCCTCGAATGGCTGGACATCCGTTTCGAGTCGTTTACCGACGATTCGCTGACCGCCAGCATGGTGGTCGATCATCGTACGCACCAACCTTACGGCCTGCTGCATGGCGGGGCATCGGTGGTGTTGGCCGAATCGGTCGGCTCCACGGCCAGCTATCTGTGCATCGATACCAGCAAATTTTTTTGCGTAGGCCTTGAAGTCAACGCCAATCACCTGCGCGGCCTGCGCAGCGGTCGGGTCACCGCCGTGGCGCGCCCGGTCCATATCGGCCGCACCACCCACGTGTGGGACATCCGCCTGACCAGCGATGAAGGCAAGACCAGCTGCATTTCGCGTCTGACCATCGCCGTGGTGCCGCTGGGACAGGAACCGCCAAGCCGCTAAGCCGCTTTTTTGCCGCTGCATGGCCGGAGTGTCATCCTTGATGGCACTTCCAGTCATTGCCGAAGGCACGACCACTGCGCACAATCGTTACTGGTTTGCTCACTGGATATGCCGGCATGTCGCAACAGGTGTTCTTCGCTCATGCCAACGGTTTTCCGTCGGCCACTTACGGCAAGTTGTTTACGGCGTTGGCGCCGGATTACGTCGTGAGCCATCTGGAACAGCATGCCCATGACCCGCGTTTCCCGGTCGATGACAACTGGCTGAATCTGGTTGACGAGCTGATCCATCACCTGCGCGAACAACCCGAGCCGGTCTGGGGCGTGGGCCATTCGTTGGGCGGCGTGCTGCATTTTCATGCCGCGCTACGTTGTCCTGAGCTGTATCGCGGCGTGGTCATGCTGGATTCTCCGGTGCTGACCCTGGCCGATCAGTGGATGATCCGTGCCGCCAAACGCTTTGGTTTCATCGATCGCATTACCCCGGCCGGCCGCACGCTGGGACGCCGCGAAGCCTTTGCCGACCTGGATGCCGCGCGGCTTTATTTCGCCAGCAAAACCTTGTTTCGGCGTTTTGATCCCGAGTGCTTCGATGCCTATCTAACTCATGGGCTACAGACCGATGGCGAACAGCTGCGCCTGCGTTTTGACCCGGCCACGGAAATCAGCATCTACCGCAGCGTTCCGCACACCAGGCCCGGCCGTTCCGGGCAGCTTCAGGTTCCGCTGGCAATGGTGCGCGGCGAGCACAGTCGGGTGGTAATGCGTCACCATGCGCGTTCCGTGCGGCGCTTGCCCCTGGGCGAATACCTGTCGATGCCCGGTGGGCATATGTTCCCGCTGGAACAGCCGGAGGCCACCGCGCGACTGCTCAAGACGTTATTTGCTCGCTGGGCTGCGCTCGACACTGCGCAGGTCAGCGCATGAGCCGTCCGGTCGAAGAAGTCCGCCTGAGTTTGCCGCATATCGAACTGGCCGCGCATTTGTTCGGTCCCGAAGACGGCCAGCCGGTCATCGCCTTGCATGGCTGGCTGGACAACGCCAACAGTTTTGCCCGGCTGGCGCCCAGGCTTGAAGGTCTGCGCATCGTTGCCCTGGATCTGGCCGGTCATGGCCATTCCGAGCATCGCCCGCACGGCGCCGGCTATGCATTGCCGGACTACGCCCATGATGTCTTGCAGGTCGCCGAGCAGCTCGGCTGGCAACAGTTCTCGTTACTGGGGCATTCCTTGGGGGCGATTATCTCTGTGTTTCTCGCCGCCGCGCTGCCCGAACGGATTACTCGACTGGCGCTCATCGATGGCTTGATCCCGCCCACTGGCGAGGTCGAGAATGCCCCGGAGCAATTGGGCAAGTCGTTGCAGGCGCAATTGAAACTGAGCAGCAAGCGCAAGCCGGTCTATCCCGATCAGGACCACGCGATTCGCGCGCGCATGAAAGGCGTAGTCGCGGTCAGCCATGAGGCCGCCGAGCTGTTGGCCCAGCGTGGCTTGATGCCGGTACCGGGTGGCTATACCTGGCGCAGCGACAATCGACTGACCTTGCCCTCGGCCGTGCGCATCACGCGTGAGCAAGCGCTGGCGTTCGTCGCGGCAATTCGCTGTCCGACCCAATTGATCGTGGCGCAGGAGGGCATGCTGGCGCAGAATCAAGCGCTGCTGACGGCACTGCCTTTTCAGGTGACAAGCCTGCCGGGCGGCCATCATTTGCATTTGAATGACGACGCCGGTGCGGTTCTTGTCGCAGACTGTTTCAATCGCTTCTTTGCCACTCCTTGACTTGCGCCTGGCAACTGCCGAGGCTGGGCGGGTTGAAACAGGAGTTGAATCAATGGATGTCCGCACCGCCTCACCTGATCGCTTGCCTGGCAAACCTGCCCGTTTCCTTCAATTAACCTTGCATCGATGAGAGCAGTCATGGGTTTTACCAGTGCTCTTGGACTCACCTTGTGTGCCTCGGCGTTCAGCCTGAGCGCTTGGGCTGCCGATGTTCCAGGCAGTCGCGATCTGGATAGCGTGCCGCGCCTGACCGACGCCGAAATTGTCGACTACCGCCCCGTTACGGAGCTCGAACGCATCTATCCCATGGGCTCGATCCGCAAGATCAGCGGTCAGCTGCGCTTCGATGGGCAGGTCAGCGCCCGTGGCAATGTCACCGGCGTGACCTATCAGATTCCCGCCGAACGCACTTCCGATGAAGCCTTTACTGCTGCTCGCGAAGCCCTGCAGGCCCAAGGCGCAGAACTGCTGTTCTGGTGCCAGGCGCGTGATTGCGGCGAAAGCAGCCTGTGGGCCAATGAAGTGTTCGGTAATTCCAAACTCTATGGCGCGGACGAACAGCAAGCTTATTTGCTGCTACGTCTGGCAGAGCCGAAAAGTGACACCCTGGTGGCCTTGTACAGCATCACCCGTGGCAACCGCCGCGCGTATCTGCATGTCGAGCAGTTCGATTCGAGCGCACCGTTGGGCGATCTGTTGCCGACCTCGGCGACACTACTGCGGCAACTCAAGAGCACCGGCAAACTGGCGCTGCCACGGCTGGCCGGCGCGCCACAGGAAACCTGGGTGACGCTGGTTTCCAGGGGATTGAATCTGGACAGTTCGTTGCGGGTGACCATTGGCGGCAGCGATGCCGAAGCCTGGCGCCAGGCATTGATTGCCAAAGGCGTACGTGCCGCGCGGCTGGAAGCAGGCGGCAGCGACAAGCCGGGCCTGTTTATCGACGTCATACGTTGACCTGACTCACCTTGAGCTGCACTGAATCCACTTTTGCACACAGCGAACACTGACGCGTTCAGTGATCGCCGTTATGCTCTGCGCTTCTGATCTTCTTTTTACTGGATAGACCCATGTTCAATAACGATCGCCTGTTGGTGCAGATCCTGCTCCTGGCGTTGCTCAGTGCGTGCGTCTGGGTGATGGCGCCGTTCTGGTCGGCGTTGTTCTGGGGCGCGGTGCTGGCGTTTGCCAGCTGGCCGCTGATGCGCCTGTTGACGCGCTGGTTCAAGGGCCGCGAGTCGCTGGCGGCGCTGGTGCTGACTCTGGGCTGGATGCTGCTGGTCGCCGCGCCGCTGGTCTGGCTGGGTTTCAATCTGGCCGATCATGTGCGTGATGCCACGGCCTTCATCAAAGATGTGCAGGTCGACGGTTTACCTGATCCACCCACCTGGCTGGTTGGAGTTCCGATCGTGGGCGAGCGGCTGGTAGCGTTCTGGAACACCATCGATCAGCAGGGCGCGGCGATGATTACCACGCTGCGGCCTTATCTCGGTCAGGTGGGTAACTGGTTGTTGGCGCGCAGTGCGCAGATCGGCGGAGGGATTCTGGAGCTGACCTTGAGTCTGGTCTTCGTATTCTTCTTCTACCGCGATGGGCCGCGTCTGGCGGCATTCGTGCTCAGCCTGCTGGAGCGCTTGATCGGCGAGCGCGCCGAGTACTACCTGGAACTGGTGGCGGGCACGGTGCAACGCGTGGTCAACGGCGTGATCGGGACAGCGGCGGCGCAGGCAGTATTGGCGTTGATCGGCTTCCTGATTGCGGGCGTGCCGGGCGCCTTGGTGCTGGGCATCATGACGTTCCTGTTCAGCCTTATTCCCATGGGCCCGCCCTTGATCTGGATTCCGGCCACGGCCTGGCTGGCGTGGAATGGCGAATACGGAATGGCCATTTTCCTCGGGCTTTGGGGCATGTTCATCATCAGCGGCGTGGACAACGTGCTCAAACCCTACCTGATCAGCCGCGGCGGCAACCTGCCGTTGGTGATCGTGTTGCTGGGTGTGTTTGGCGGCTTGCTGGCGTTCGGTTTCATCGGCCTGTTTATTGGTCCGACCTTGCTGGCGGTGGCTTACAGCCTCTTGACTGACTGGGTGCGCGAGGATCGGCGGTAAACGGGTGGGAGCGAGCTTGCTCGCGAATAGGCCAGTAAAGGCGATACATATTTATCGCTTGATAAGCAGCCTTCGCGAGCAAGCTCGCTCCCACCAAGTTTGTTCCTCCAGGTTGTGAGCCCTTTTACGCCGCGACGTTGAGGTATTTGCCAACCGGCTTGCTACCTTCAGTGTCATAACGCTCGCTCAATGCCGCAACCATCTTGCTCAGTGCCTGAGCCGCTGCATCGTTGCTGCTGTCGTCACTGCTGGCATCCAGAGCGCTGGTCAGTTCGGTGGCGCTGATGGCGCCGCTGCCGTCGGTGTCCAGGGCGCTCATCAACTGCGCACTGGTGTCAGCGGCGGACGGCGGTGGCGGTTGCTGCGGTTGTAGCGCGGCGGTCAGTTCGTCGAGGCTGACGGTGCCGTCCTCGTTGGTGTCCAGCGCATCGAACACCTGGGAGCTGTCGGCGCTGCTGCCGGCGCTGGTCAGGCCAGTGGTCAGTTCATCGCTGCTGATCGCGCCATCTTCATCACTGTCCAGGGAACTGAGCAGGTTTTCGGCGACATCAGTGTCCGGTGCCATCTGCCGCGCAGGCGGTGGCGCCATCGCGGCCAGTTCGTCTGAATCCAGGCTGTCATCGTCATTGCTGTCCAGATCGCTGAACGCTTTGCTCAGGCTGACCATGATCCCGTCTTTGCTGTCGGAGGACGAAACTGCCGTACTCAGTTCGTCCTTGCTGATACTTCCGTTGCCGTCGGTATCGAGCTTGGCCAGTAACTGTTCCTGGAATTTCTTGCTGCTCGCGCTTGAGGTTGCACTCGTGCTGGTATAGCTCGAATAACTATTGCTGACGCCACTGATCATCGGACGAACTCCCATCAGGTTGGATTGGGCCGGTGGCGGTGCACCGGCTTATGCAGCCTCAAGGCGGGAGTTGTCGAGGGTATGTAAGGTTTGTATCGCGCCAGACACACGGGCGGATCAACGCCGAGGCAGGTCCAGGAGCACGGTCAGGCCACCGCCGGGTGTTTGTTCCAGGGTCAGGTCGCCGCCCATGCGCCGCGCGGCGTCCCGGGCAATGGTCATGCCCATGCCGACGCCCCCGGAGTTGCGATTGCGCGAGCCTTCCAGGCGATAGAAAGGTTCGAACACCGCTTCATGTTGCTCGACGGCAATGCCTGGCCCGTTGTCGATCACTGCCACAGTCACGTGATCGTCCTGATCCTTGATGTCGACCCGCGCCTGCCCGGCATAGCGCAAGGCATTGTCGATCAGATTGTTGATGCAGGAACGCAACGCCATGGGCTGGATCCTCAGCGGTTTGCAGCCGCCGTTGCACTGCACGTCATCGCCATTGTCCTGAGCGTTTTCGGTCAAGGACTCAATGAGCGCCTGCAAGTCGAACAGTTGCAGGTCCTCGCTGTTGCGCTGCTCATTGAGGTAGGTCAGCGTCGCGTCGAGCATGCCGATCATGTCGTTGAGGTCCTGACTCATCTGGCTATGCAGTTTCGGCTCGTCGATCTGCTCGACTCGCAGTTTCAGCCGCGACAGCGGCGTGCGCAGGTCATGAGACACCGCCGCCAGCATGCGACCGCGCTGCTGCACTTGATCGCGGATGCGTTCCTGCATCAGGTTGAAGGTCTGCGCGGCCTGCCGCACTTCGCGCGGGCCGCTGACTTCCAGCGGCGGGCTGTCGAGATTTTCGCTGAGCCGCTCGGCGGCCTCGCTCAGGTGCTGGATCGGCCTGCTCAACGCTTTGGCGCCGTACCAGGCAGCAATCACCAGGGTAATCGTCTGAAAAAACAGCGGCACGACGGGCCCGCCAAATAGCGGTGGTTTTCGTTGGGGCGTGTGTGGAGGAGGGCGCTCACCCTGAAATTCGGCAGATTGATGCTGAGGGTTGCCAGCTTCAGGGGGCGGCGGAGGCGGAAAGCCATACATGGTGAACCAGGTGAACGCCAGCAAATGCGCCAGAAAAATAGCGACCAACGCCCCACCGAACAGCCGGGCGAACAGGGTGTCGGCGGAGCGAATCAACCGATGTCCCTGGCGTCGAACAGATAACCTTCGCCGCGCACGGTCTTGATCAGTTGCGGACTCTTCGGATCGTCGCCGAGCTTCTGGCGCAGACGCGAGACCAGCAAATCGATACTGCGATCAAAGGCTTCGATGGAACGACCGCGTGCAGCATCCAGCAACTGTTCGCGGCTCAGCACCCGGCGCGGCCGCTCCAGAAAGACCCGCAGCAAGCGGAATTCGGCGTTGGACAGCGGCACCACCAAGCCATCGGCGGCGGTCAGCTGACGGAGCACGCTGTTCAAGCGCCAGGCATCGAAGCGCACCGTGGAGCGCTGATCGTTGCGGTCATCGCGTACCCGGCGCAGCACGGTCTGGATCCGCGCCACCAGTTCGCGCGGCTCAAAAGGCTTGGCCATGTAGTCGTCGGCACCCAGTTCCAGGCCGATAATGCGGTCGGTGGGTTCGCAGCGGGCAGTGAGCATCAGAATCGGAATGTCCGAGGTGCCGCGCAGCCAGCGACACAGCGACAGGCCATCTTCACCCGGCAGCATCAGGTCCAGCACGATCACGTCGAAGGTTTCCTGCTCCAGCGCCTGGCGCATTTCATTGCCATCGGTCACCCCCCGGCACTGAATGTTGAAGCGCGCCAGGTAATCGCAAAGCAGCTCGCGGATCGGCACATCATCGTCGACGATCAACGCGCGAGTGTTCCAGCGCTGATCCGATACCGGCGTATTGTCTACAGGAATGTCGGTGCTTGCTTGCATGATGCGACTGCCGCCTGGTGATGCCGCCATCACTGGCCGCTGTTGATGATCAACGCCCCTGCATGCTACTTCGCCGGGAGGCGCGGCGAAAGGGTGGGGTGATCGGATGTCGGGGGAATGTCGGGAATGTATCTATATCGGTACAAAAGCCCGCGTCAGAGTGCCGTTACAGCAAAATCACCCGCTGCTCAATGGCCTTGATCAACGCGGCTCTGAGGGAATTAACCCCGAATTTGCGGCGAATGTTGCACATGTGGAAGTTAACCGCCGCCTCCGTACGGTCCTGAATGCGCGAGATCTCCCAGGCGGACTTGCCCAAGGCTGCCCATTGCAGGACTTCCATTTCCTTGACGGTCAGTTGCACCGTCGGCGCCGCCATGTGCCAATGGGTGTTGGCTACGTGGACGGTTTTATGTGCTGAATGATTCATCGTCGACTCCATGTCGTTTGTTGCACCTCGTCACGATAACGCCTTGCGCAGAATCTGGAACCTGTAAGAAGTAACAGGTGGCACGGTGGCGCCACCAGAGTTGTAGGAGCCAATGTGTTGGCGAGACGAGCGGTCTGACACTGATGCGCGGGCAAGCCTCGCTCCAACGGATTTGCGGTGTTCCACGCCTATTTTTACGCCTTCTTTACGCCGCGCCAGCGCCGTCGATCTCGTTCCTTTACACCCTCTCTCCCGACAATGGCTCACACGCGGCAATCGCCGCAGCGACGGAGTATTTCGATGAGCGTTCTGGATGGGGTGTCCCTGCTATTGGCGGCAGGGCTGTTCATTTACTTGCTGGTTGCGCTGCTACGCGCAGGCCGGACTTAGGAGCAGCCATGCACAGTTATGACTATCTATTGATCCTGGCTTTCCTGGCGCTGGTGCTGCTGCCCGCGCCGCTGCTGGGACGTTTCTATTATCGAGTGGTGGAAGGCGAGCGGACCTGGCTGACGCCGGTGCTGCGTCCGGTGGAAAACATCTGCTATCGCCTGTCGGGCATTGATCCCAAGGTCGAGCAGAACTGGAAAACCTATCTGTTCGCGCTGCTGGCCTTCAATCTGGCCGGTTTCATCCTGCTGTTTGCCATGCTGCTGGGGCAGGGCGCGCTGCCACTCAACCCGCAACAGTTGCCGGGCATGGAATGGTCGTTGGCCTTCAATACCGCGATGAGTTTCGTCACCAACACCAACTGGCAGAGCTACAGCGGTGAAGCATCGTTGAGCTATTTGAGCCAGATGGTCGGCCTGACCGTGCAGAACTTCGTCAGTGCGGCGACGGGTATCGCTGTGCTGCTCGCATTTTGTCGCGGGATCAGTCGGCGCTCGACGCAAAACCTCGGCAACTTCTGGGCGGACATGACCCGGGTCACGCTCTACGGGCTAGTGCCGCTGTGCATCGTGCTCGCGCTGTTTCTGGTCTGGCAGGGCGTGCCGCAGAGTTTCGCGCATTACGTTGATGCGCTGACGCTGCAAGGCACCGAACAAAGCCTGCCCATGGGCCCGGCTGCCAGCCAGATCGCGATCAAGCAATTGGGCACTAACGGCGGCGGTTTCTTCGGGGTCAACTCGGCGCACCCGTTCGAGAACCCGACGGCGTGGAGCAACCTGTTCGAGCTGGTGTCGATCCTGCTGATTCCGGCAGCGCTGGTATTCACCTTCGGTCATTACGTGAAAGACCTGCGGCAGAGCCGGGCCATCGTCGCCTGCATGCTGGCCTTGCTGTTGATCGGCGGCGGCGTGTCGCTGTGGGCCGAGTATCAACCGAATCCGACGCTGAATATCGCCAACGTTGAACAGACCGCGCCGCTGGAAGGTAAGGAAAGTCGCTTCGGCACCACCGCGACCGTGCTCTGGGCGACCGCCACCACGGCGGCGTCCAACGGCTCGGTGAACGCCATGCACGACAGCCTCAACCCGCTGACCGGCATGGTCGCCCTGGCCAACATGATGGTCGGCGAAGTGATCTTTGGCGGCGTCGGTGTGGGTCTGAACGGCATGCTGCTCAACGTGTTGATCGCGGTGTTCCTGGCCGGTCTGATGATTGGCCGCACCCCGGAATATCTCGGCAAAAAGCTCCAGGCCCATGAGGTCAAGCTGCTGGTCGCAACGCTGTTGGTCATGCCGGTGGGCGTGCTGGTGCTCGGCGCGGTGGCGGCCAGTCTGCCCGGGCCGCTGGCGTCGGTAAGCAATCCTGGCCCGCACGGTTTCAGCCAGTTGCTGTACGCCTACACCTCGGCCACCGCCAACAACGGTTCGGCGTTCGGCGGTTTCAGTGCCAATACGGTGTTCCATAACCTGATGCTCAGCCTGGCGATGTTTATCGGCCGCTTCGGCTACATCCTGCCGGTGATGGCCTTGGCCGGGAGTCTGGCAATGAAAAAAACCGCACCACTGGGCCTGAACAGCTTTCCGACCCACGGCCCGCTGTTCGTCACTTTGCTGACCGTGACCATTTTGCTGGTGGGCGGCCTGACCTTTCTGCCGACCCTGGCACTGGGGCCGATTGCCGAACACTTGAGCCTGGGTTTCTGAGGACCAATCATGAACATGCAAATTCCAGCAGCAAAAACCGCTGAGTCGCAGGCAACGACCGAACCGGGCAAAACCCGATTCTCGGCCCTGTGGCGTCCGGCGCTGATCCAGGCCTTCGTCAAACTCGATCCACGCCAGCTGGTCCGCTCGCCGGTGATGCTGGTGGTGGAACTCACCGCGATCCTGACCACGATTCTGTGCGTCATCCCCGATCCGGCGGTGCCGACGTCGGTGGCAGTGCAAATCGCTTTATGGCTGTGGTTCACCGTATTGTTCGCCAACTTTGCTGAAGCGCTGGCCGAAGGTCGCGGCAAGGCCCGCGCCGACAGCCTCAAGGCGGGCAGCGAAGGGCTCAAGGCGCGGCGGCGTGACGAGGCAGGCGCGTTCAGCGTGGTCAATGCCAGCGCCTTGCGCAAAGGCGACGTGGTGCGGGTCGAAGCCGGGGAAATGATTCCCGGTGACGGCGAGGTCATCGAAGGCATTGCCGCCGTCAACGAGGCGGCAATTACCGGCGAATCCGCGCCGGTGATTCGCGAATCCGGCGGTGATCGTTCAGCGGTTACCGGCAACACCCGGCTGGTCTCGGACTGGCTGTTGGTGCGCATCAGCGCCAATCCCGGCGAATCGACCCTGGACCGGATGATTGCCCTGGTGGAAGGCGCCAAACGCCAGAAGACGCCTAATGAGGTGGCGCTGGATATCCTGCTGATCGGCCTGACCCTGATCTTCCTGCTGGTGGTGGTCACCTTGCAGCCCTTCGCACATTTTGCCGGAGGTAGCCTGCCGCTGGTGTTTCTGGTGGCGCTGCTGGTCACGTTGATCCCGACCACCATTGGCGGCTTGCTCTCGGCGATTGGCATTGCCGGCATGGATCGACTGGTGCGCCTCAACGTCATCGCCAAATCCGGGCGCGCCGTGGAGGCAGCGGGCGACGTGCATGTGCTGTTGCTGGACAAGACCGGCACCATCACCTTTGGTAACCGTCGTTGTACCGCGCTGTACGCCGCGCCGGGGGTTTCGCCCAAAGAGCTCGGCGAAGGCGCGTTGCTGGCGTCGCTGGCCGACGATACGGCGGAAGGCAAGTCCATCGTCGAATACCTGCGCAACCTGCACCCGATGCTGGAACCGCAGCCGACTGAACTGACGGCCGTGCCGTTCAGCGCCGAAACCCGCCTGTCCGGCGTGGACTATCAAGCGCGTCTGTATCGCAAAGGCGCGGTGGATTCACTGCTGGCCTTCGTCGGCATGCAACGCAGCGATCTGCCGCCCGCCCTGGCCCGGGAAATCGACACGATCGCCAAGACCGGTGGCACGCCGCTGCTGGTGTGTGTCGATAAAAAGCTGCTGGGGGCGATTCATCTCAAGGATGTGGTCAAGCCGGGGATTCGTGAACGCTTTGCCGAACTGCGCAAGCTGGGCATTCGCACCGTGATGGTCACCGGCGACAATCCGCTGACCGCTGCGGCGATTGCGGCGGAGGCGGGCGTCGATGACGTGCTGGCCGAAGCCACGCCGGAGAAGAAACTCGAACGTATCCGTATGGAGCAGAACGACGGTCGTCTGGTGGCAATGTGCGGCGATGGTGCCAATGACGCGCCAGCCCTGGCTCAGGCCGACGTGGGTATGGCGATGAACGATGGCACGCAAGCTGCGCGGGAAGCGGCGAACATGGTCGATCTGGACAGCGACCCGACCAAGCTGCTGGATGTGGTGCAGATCGGCAAGGAGTTGCTGGTTACCCGAGGCGCGCTGACCACGTTCTCCATCGCCAACGACATTGCCAAGTATTTTGCCATCCTTCCGGCGCTGTTCGCGGCGATTTATCCGCAACTGGGCGTGCTGAACATCATGCAACTGGCCAGCCCGCAAAGCGCGATTCTGTCGGCCATCGTCTTTAACGCCTTGATCATCGTTGTGCTGATCCCGCTGGCCCTGCGCGGCGTGCGCGTGCAGGCCGCCAGCGCTGCGCAATTGCTGCGTCGCAACCTGCTGATCTACGGCCTGGGCGGGATCGTCGTGCCGTTTGTGGGGATCAAGGCGATCGACATGGTGTTGGTCGCCCTGAAGCTGGTTTGACGTTTTCTCTGTAGGAGCCAACTTGCTGGCGAGGGGACGCGTCTGGCCGCTTCGCGAGCAAGCTCGCTCCCACAACACAACATTTCTATCGTTCTACGAGGATCTTCATCATGTCCACATTCTTGCGCCCCGCCCTGAGTCTTCTGGTTTTGATGACTGTCATCACCGGCGTCGCTTATCCGTTGGTGGTCACCGGCATTGCTCAGGTCGCTTTTCCGGCCCAGGCCAATGGCAGCCTGATTTACGACACCACCGGCAAGGTGCGCGGATCGAGCCTGATCGCCCAATCGTTTACTGGCGATGAATGGTTCCATTCACGCCCCTCGGCCGGTGCATTTGCCACGGTGGCCAGTGGCGCGAGCAACCTGTCGCCAAGCAATCCGGCGCTGGCCGCGCGGATAGCCGAAGATGCCGACAAGCAAGCGGTGTCAGGTCAAGGCCCGGTGCCATTGGCCTTGCTGACCACTTCCGGCAGCGGCCTTGATCCGCATCTGCCGCCCTCGGCCGTGGCTTATCAGGCAGCCCGAGTGGCCGCTGCCCGGCAGTTGCCAGTCGATAAAGTGCAGGGTTTGATCGAAGCCAGCACCGATCGGCCGCTGATCGGCCCGCCAGTGGTCAACGTATTGACCTTGAATCAGGCGTTGAATGAGTTACCGTCTGCGCAACGTAATGCCCAGCTTTGAATGAGCAACCGCAACCATGAGTGATTCCGGCCGTGCCGATGCGTTATTAGCCGATATGCCCAGGGACGGGCGTGGTCGCCTCAAAGTGTTTCTGGGCGCAGCACCTGGGGTGGGCAAGACTTTCGCCATGCTCCAGGCCGCGCATACACAGTTGCGACAGGGCGTGCCGGTGTTGGCCGGAGTCGTGGAAACCCATGGTCGCGCTGAAACCGAAGCCTTGCTCGGCGGGTTGCCGCAACAGCCGCTGCTGCGCTCGCAATACCGCGGCGTGACGCTGGAGGAAATGGACCTCGACGGCCTGCTCGCGCTCAACCCCAGGCTGGTGCTGGTTGACGAACTGGCCCACAGCAATGCGCCCGGCAGTCGTCACACGAAACGCTGGCAGGACATTCAGGAACTGCTCGCTGCGGGCATCGACGTCTACACCACGGTCAACGTCCAGCATCTGGAAAGTCTCAATGATCAGGTGCGCGGCATCACTGGCGTGCAGGTTCGGGAAACCCTGCCGGATTGGGTGTTGCAGGAAGCCTACGAACTGGTGCTGATCGATCTGCCGCCCCGGGAATTGCTGGAGCGGCTGCGCGACGGCAAGGTGTACGTACCGGAGCAGGCGCGGGCCGCCATCGATGCGTTCTTCACCCAGACCAACCTGACCGCGCTGCGGGAATTGGCGATGCAGACCGCTGCCGCGCAAGTGGACGACGACCTCAACCAGGGTTATCGGCAAATGGGCCGGGACGCGCCGCCAGTGCGTGGTCGATTACTGGTGGGGATTGATGGCGATGTGCATGCCGAACGTCTGGTGCGTCACGCCAGCCGTGTCGCGCAACGGCGGCATCTGCCCTGGAGCCTGGTGCATGTGGACAACGGCCGGGCTTTCGATGAACAGGCCCGCACCCGTTTGCAAAATGCGCAGCAACTGGCTGAGCGCCTGGGCGGCGAAGTGGTCCTGCTGCGCGCGGGGGAAGTGGCAAAAACCTTGATTCAACATGCCGCCGAACGCCGCGCCAGTCTGGTTCTGGTGGGGCAGTCGCGGCCACGCTTCTGGCGCAAGTTGCTGGGCGGTGGCGTTGCGGCACGGCTGCTGCGTGAGGCGCATGGGCTGGAAATCAGCGTGCTCGACAGTGAGCCGCTGCCGGACCAGCCGCGCAGCCGTTCGCCGGGACCCATCATCTGGTTCGACTACGGCCTGGCGCTGCTCGCCACGCTGTTGGCCAGTGCGCTGGCCTGGGCGGTGTCCGGCGTGTTGGCGCTGCCGAATATCTCGCTGGTGTTTCTCGCTGCGGTCCTGCTGGTGGCGGTGCGCAGCAGTCTCGGGCCAGCACTGGCCTGTGCGGCCTTGTCGTTCCTGGCCTATGACTTTCTATTCATTCCGCCGAATTTTTCCCTGAGCATTCAGCGTGAAGAAGACGTGCTGACCTTGCTGTTCTTCCTGCTGATGTCGGCCCTGACCGGCAATCTCGCGGCTCGCCAGCGGCGCCAGTTGCAGGCCCTGCGCGACACGCAGGAAGAAACCAGCGAGCTGCTGGATCTGTCGCGCAAGCTCACGGCGGCTACGGATCGCCAAGCCGTGCTCAGCGCGGCGGGCCAGCACCTGAATGGCTGGCGCGAGCTGGACGTGTGCCTGATCGAGCGCGACGGCGAGGGCAGCTGGAAAGTGGCGAGCGGCACTCAGGTGCAATTGTCCGAACCGGAGCGTGCGGCCGCGGACTGGGCCTGGCAGCACGATCAAGCCGCAGGTCATGGCACCGGCACCTTGCCGTCATGTCGCTGGTGGTGGTGGCCGTTATCCGGCGAACAAGGCCCGCTGGCGTTGCTTGGTGTATGTCCCCGTGAAGGGCAGCCGTTCAGCGCCCAGCGTCGCCGTTTGTTGACCGCCCTGAGCCAGCCGTTGGCCCAGGCATTGGCCCGGGCGCAACTGGCCGAGGATCTGGAGGCCGCGCGTCTGCATGGCGAAACCGAGCAACTGCGCAGCGCCTTGCTGGCCTCGGTGTCCCATGACCTGCGCACGCCACTTACCGCCATGCGCGGCAGCATCGACAGCCTGTTGTCGCTGGGCGAAGCCATCCCGCTGGCGGATCGTCGCGAATTGCTGGAAGGCACCCGCGACGAAGCTGAGCGACTGGACCGCTATATCCAGAATCTGCTGGACATGACCCGCCTCGGGCACGGCGCGCTGAAGCTGGCGCGGGATTGGGTATCGGCTGGCGATATCGTCGGCAGTGCGCTCAATCGCCTGCGCGTGGTGCTGGCAGCGCTGCAAGTCAGCGTTCAAGTGCCCGCCGAACTGCCGTTGCTCTACGTACATGCGGCGTTGATCGAACAGGCGCTGGTCAATGTGCTGGAAAACGCCGCGCGCTTTTCGCCGGTCAATGGCCGGTTGCAGCTGGAGGCCGGTGCCACTGACAGCGAACTGTTTTTTTCGGTCAGCGATGAAGGGCCGGGGATTCCCGAAGACGAGCGGGCGAAGATCTTCGACATGTTCTACACCGCTGCCCGTGGCGATCGCGGCGGACAGGGCACCGGCCTGGGGCTGGCGATCTGTCAGGGCATGGTCGGCGCCCATGGCGGGCATATCAGCGTCGGGCCGGGCATCGCAGGGCAGGGCACCTGCATCACCTTGCATTTGCCGTTACAGACGCAACCGGAAGCGGAAATAGAATCGCCGTCTGATAGTCTTGCCGTCATCCCGCCCACTGCACAGCCAAGGCATTCATGAGTCAGACCGCAACCATTCTGGTGATCGACGACGAGCCGCAGATTCGTAAATTCCTGAGGATCAGCCTCGCGTCCCAAGGCTATAAAGTGATCGAGGCCGGGACCGGTACCGAAGGTTTGAGCCAGGCGGCCTTGAACAAGCCGGATTTGCTGGTCCTGGATCTCGGTTTACCGGACATGGATGGCCAGCAGGTGTTGCGCGAGTTTCGCGAATGGTCCGGCGTGCCGGTGCTGGTGCTTTCGGTGCGCGCCAGCGAAGCGCAGAAAGTCGAGGCTCTGGATGGCGGCGCCAATGACTACGTGACCAAACCCTTCGGCATTCAGGAGTTTCTCGCCCGCATCCGCGCCTTGCTGCGCCAGGCACCCAGCGGCGAGCCACAGACTGCCGCTTTGGTGTTTGGACCGCTGACCGTGGATCTCGCTTATCGCCGGGTGTTGCTGGACGGCGTTGAAGTGGGTCTGACCCGCAAGGAATATGCCGTGCTGGCGCAACTGGCGCGGTATCCGGGTCGGGTCATCACTCAGCAGCAATTGCTCAAGGACATCTGGGGGCCGACTCATACCGAAGACACCCACTACCTGCGCATCGTCGTCGGCCACCTGCGCCAGAAACTTGCCGATGACCCGACCGCGCCGAGGTTTATCGTCACCGAAGCGGGGGTTGGGTATCGGTTGCGGGAGGTTTGACCAACACGGCTTGGAGCGAGCTTGCTCGCGAATCGATTTCACATTCTCTAAAGGCGTCGCCTGACCTGACGCCTTCGCGAGCAAGCTCGCTCCCACAGGTTTGTTTAGCGCTTACGCTCCGCCTCATACCGATCCAGCGTATCGCTGGCAATCTCGCGGCCCAGGGCGATGAGTTCCGGCGCTTTGTAGAACTCGAAAAACCGGCACACCCGTTTGGGCACGTTGATCAGGATGTCCGGCGGATAACCGGCAATCTTGTATTGCGCCAGTGAGGTCTGCATGACTTCGAAGCTCTGGTTGATCAGGTCAAGCAGCGATGCCGGACCGACGTTATCGATGATGATCGAGCCGGTAGCGGATTTCGGCGCACTCTCGCCCTGCGGAGCCGCAGCCGGTTGTTGCCCTTGGGGGTCGGCTGAATCTTCGCCCAGCCACGGGTTGGCAATGGTCGCGCCACTGGCCTTAAGGCTGTCCTGCTCCAGACGCAGGACATCGCCGCCAGCGGTGTCCAGCTTGCGGCGGAACGGCAGGCGCGAACCCAGCGAGCTGATCAGGCTGTCGAAGCGTTTTTTTACCGCTGGTGCCCGTTCGATGACCGGCAACTGGTAATGGCCCTGATTGGTGGAGTTCAGGTTCACCGCGACAATCAAATCACAATGGCTGGACACCACCGGTACAATCGGCAACGGGTTGAGCAAGCCGCCATCCACCAACATGCGCCCGTCCTGCATGACCGGCGTGAACAAACTGGGGATAGCCGCCGACGCCCGCATCGCCTGATGCAGGCAGCCTTCCTGAAACCAGATTTCCTGCTGGTTGGTCAGGTCGGTGGCCACCGCCGTGTAGGGAATGCGCAGGTCTTCGATATTGATTTCGCCGACGATTTCCCGGATCTGACCGAAGACTTTCTCACCGCGTATGGCGCCGAGGCGGAAGCTGACGTCCACCAGTCGCAACACATCCAGGTAATCCAGGCTCTCGATCCACGCGCGGTATTGCGGCAACTTGCCCGCCGCGTAGATACCGCCGACCACCGCACCCATGGAGCAGCCTGCGATACACGCGATGTCGTAGCCGCGACGCTCCAATTCTTCGATGACGCCGATATGCGCATAGCCGCGTGCGCCGCCGGAACCGAGTACCAAAGCGATGCGTTTTTTCATGTCGGGCTCCTGAAGATGGCACACCATACGCGCAAATAGGCATGATCGTGTTTCCCGGGCAGCCTGTGAAGACTTGTCGCGGGCAAAAAACAGTTACTCTTGCTGCCCGGCTCCACGGCACTTTTAAACGCCCGGACCGTCCAAGTCGCACATTCGATTCTTATTCCCGAGGTAACACCGATGAAAGCCTGGATCTGCCTGCCATTATTAGCTCTGGTTTTAACAGGTTGCGCCGGCAAAACCGGGTATCGCGACAGCTGCGCAACGCAACTGGATTCAGCCTGGCACGAGCTGGACCTGGCCAAGGCTGAAGGCTTCGCCGGAACGGTCAGCTACTCCAAAGCCCTGTCATTGCTGACCGGCGCCAAGACCCAGCAGCAATTTGAAGCCTTCGAAGGTTGCACCAGCAAGGCCGAGAAAGCGCGTTTCTACATCCGTGAGTCCCGCGCGGGTCGATAAAAGTTTTTCACGATGTGCTGTAGGAAATCGCCCGTGGGACCGGATTCATCCGGGAATAGGTCGGTACATCCACTGCATTTTCCTCGTCAGGAATGCTGCTTTCCCGGATAAATCCGGTCCCACGGATCTTCGTCAGGCCAGATGGAGATGTGTTGTTTGATGAGAGCCTACTTGTTGGCGAAGCGTTGTGTCATACACCGCTTCGCGAGCAAGCTCGCTCCCACACACCTTCGCTCCTACAGATTTCCCCGCTGCACAGCCTGTAAACGCTTCATCTCCAAGCTTTTCCCTCCCTGCTATGGCGAAACAACCTACGCTGACCTTAAAGTGGCTGCATATGTTGCGTCGTTCGCAAGCCAATGGGTCAGAGGCAGTCGCCTGGAGAGTGTTTTTCTATGGGCAGGAAACTCGATGAGTGCCTCAACGCCATCAATGAGGTGGTGCTAGGTAAGGAGCCGCAGGTCCGACTGGCCATGACGTGCCTGCTCGGCGGTGGGCATTTATTGATTGAAGATTTGCCCGGCATGGGCAAGACCACGCTCAGCCATACGCTGGCCAAGGTGTTGGGCTTAAGCTTCCAGCGCATTCAATTCACCTCGGACCTGCTGCCGGGCGACATTCTCGGCACCTCGGTATTCGATCGCGATAGCGGGCAGTTCACCTTCCATCCGGGGCCGATCTTCGCCGAACTGGTGCTGGCCGACGAAATCAATCGTGCCACACCCAAAAGCCAGAGCGCTTTGCTCGAAGCCATGGAAGAAGGGCAGGTAACCATCGAGGGCGCCACGCGCCTGTTGCCCGATCCGTTTTTCGTCATCGCGACCCAGAACCCGTTCAGCCAGGGCGGCACCTTTGCCTTGCCGGAGTCGCAACTCGATCGCTTCCTCATGCGACTTTCCCTGGGGTATCCCGCCAAATCGGCAGAGAAAGCCTTGCTCATGGGTGAGTCGCGGCGTGATTTGCTGCCGCGCCTGCAACCGCTGCTCAACCATGCCGAGCTGGCGTTGTTGCAGGCTCAGGCCCGGCAAGTGCGGGCCAGCGATGCGTTGGTGGATTACGTGCTGCGGCTGGTGGACGCCACGCGCAGTCAGCCGCAATTCGCTTACGGGCTTTCGCCCCGCGCCAGTCTGGCGATTCTCTCGGCGGCGCGGGCCTGGGCGCTGTTGACCGGTCGCGACTATGTGATTCCCGAAGACGTGCAGGCCGTGCTGCCCTCGGTCGTTGGCCACCGTTTGCGCGAGCGCTCCGAACCGACCGGGCATGGCAGCGGGGCGCTGGTCCAGTGGCTATTGCGCGAGGTGCCGGTGCTTTGATCGAACAGCTCAAACCGATCTGGCAACGCTGGCTGTCCCGGCGAATTCCCCCGGCGCCACGCGTCACCCTTGATCACCGGCGCATCTTCATCATGCCCACGCGTACCGGGGCTACGTTCGCGCTGGTGCTGTTTTTGATGCTGCTGGTCGCCATCAATTACCAGAACAGCCTGGCGTATGGCCTGACGTTCCTGCTGATGTCCATGAGTGTGCTGGGGATTTTGCACACCTACCGCAACGTCAGCGGGCTGATTCTCAGCGCCGGCGTGGCGCGCTCGGTGTTCGTCGGTGAAGCCGTGCATTTGCGTTTGCGGCTGGAAAGCGCCGGGCACAGCCGGCAGGCGATTGCCGTGGGCTGGGACGCCAGCCAGTTGCAGCAGGTCGATGTCATGGCTGACGGCCTGGTCGAGATTGAGCTGACCTTGCCTGCGGAAAATCGCGGCTGGTTGCGCGCGCCGCGACTGCGGGTCGAAAGCGTGTTCCCGTTGAGCCTGCTGCGCGCGTGGAGCTGGCTTGACCTGGAACAGACTGCGCTGGTTTTTCCTCGGCCGATTGCCGGGGCGATGCCGCTGCTCAAGGGTGTCCAGCCGCATGCCGACGATGAGGGCGAGGCGACGCAACGCCCGGGCGTGGATGATTATCACGGCCTGCGGCCCTATCAACCCGGCGACAACCGCCGCCGTATGCACTGGAAAGCCTGGTCCCGGGGACAAGGTTTGCTGGTCAAGGATTTCACTGACTTGAGCGGCCACGACCTGTGCCTGGATTTCATGGCTCTGGGCGGTGATATCGAAGATCGTCTGTCGCGGCTGTGCTATTGGGTGGTGATCCTGTCCCAACGCCATCAGCCATTTGCGCTGCGCTTGCCGGGATTTTTCTCGCCACCGGACAGTGGCGAAGTGCATCGCGAAGCCTGCCTGCGCGCTCTCGCGATTTACGGCAGCCGGCCATGAGCGCCGATTCCGCCCTGAGCCAGGCTATTCCCCGGAGTAGCCTGATGTGGTTGCTGCTGGCGCAAGCCTTGGTGATCGTGCCGTTCATTACCCATGTGCCCTGGTCGATTCTCGGGCTGTGGCTGGCGTGCAGCCTGTGGCGCGTGCAGGTTTACCGCATGCGCGTCCGGCCTCCCGGCACCTGGGTCAAGTCGGGCTTGCTGGTGGGTACGGCGGGCGGCGTGTACCTGGCCCGAGGCAGTCTGGTCGGACTGGATGCCGGCGCGGCGCTGCTGATCGCCGCGTTCATCCTGAAGATGCTGGAAATGCACACCCGCCGCGATGCGCTGGTGCTGATCTTTCTCGGCTTTTTCTGCGTAGTGGTGGGTTATCTGTTTGAAGACAGCCTGCTGTGGGCGGCATTCACGCTGTTGCCGGTGAGTACGCTGCTGGCGGCGTTGATCGGTTTGCAGCAGACCGATGCGCAGGGCAGGCCTGCCAGCAACCTCAAGCTGGCGCTCCAATTGTTACTGCAAGCGGTGCCCTTGATGTTGGTGCTGTTTTTGTTCTTCCCCCGGCTGGAGCCGCTGTGGTCGTTGCCGCAACCGAGCAACAAGGCCCTGACCGGACTTTCCGACAGTATGGCGCCGGGGGATATCGCCGAACTGAGCAAATCCGCCGCGCTGGTATTTCGTGCCAGTTTCGAGGGCCCGATACCGGCGCGCAATCAGTTGTATTGGCGATCGTTGACCCTTGAGCAGTTCGACGGTCGGCGCTGGTCTCAGGCCGGGCGCGCGCAGACAGTACAGCTGCCGCAATGGCAAAAACAGGGCGAAACCGTGAATTACAGCATCGTCATGGAGCCCAGCGGGCGTCCCTGGCTGTCGACGCTGGATGTCGGCGAGACCAGCCTGCCGGAAGTGCGCCAGATGAGCGACTTCCGCCTGCAACGGCGACGCCCGGTAGAGCAATCGTTGCTGTACAGCGTCAGTTCCTGGCCGGACGCGACCCGCGATGGGCAACTCAGCGAAAATATCCAGCGTCAGGATCTGCAGCTTCCACCCAAGGGCAACCCCCAGGCGCGGCAATGGGCCAGTGATCTGTTGCGCAGCCATCCCAAACCCGACGCGCTGGTCGACGCCATGCTCGGTTATTTCAGCCGTGAGTCGTTTCATTACACCCTCAAACCACCGACGCTGGGGCCGGAGAGCATCGACAGCTTTCTGTTCGACAGCCGCCGTGGGTTCTGTGCCCATTACGCCGGTGCCATGACCTTCGTGCTGCGCGCGGCAGGGATTCCAGCGCGGGTCGTGGCGGGCTATCAGGGCGGCGAACTGAATCCCGATGGCAACTACTTGACCGTGCGCCAGTTCGACGCGCACGCGTGGGTCGAATACTGGCAGCCGGGCATTGGCTGGCGCAGCGTCGATCCGACCGCAGCGGTGGCGCCGCAACGTATCGAACAAGGCCTGGAGCAGGCGCTGGCCGCCGACGAGGCGTTTCTCGAAGACTCTCCCATGTCGGCGCTGCGTTATCGCAACGTGCCGTGGATCAACGGCCTGCGCTTGAGTTGGGATAATTTGAACTACGGCTGGCAGCGTTGGGTCCTTGGATATCAGGGGCAACAACAGCTGCAAGTGTTCAATCGCTGGTTCTCCGGTCTGCAAGCTCCGGCGTTTATCGGCGCGGCCGGGTTGGTGCTGGCGTTGGTCGCGCTGTGGATTTTCAAGCCGTGGCAACGTGAAAGCGACTCACAATTGCGCCTGTTCAACGCCTTCGAGCGTTTGCTGGCGCGGCGCGGATTGCGGCGCATGCCCGGCGAAGGGGTGCAGGAATTTGCGCGTCGCGCCGGATTGTTGCTGCCCGAACACGCGGAGCTGATCGAAGCCTTCTGCGAAGAATTTCAGGCGCAGCGCTACGCGGGTCGTACGGCCTCGGCCGCTGAGTTGCGTCGCTGTTTGAAACGTTTGCGGCGCCGTTTGCCCTGGCGTCTTTCGGCCGTCAAGGGCACTCATCAGTAACCGAGAAGGATCACAGCATGTCATCAATGGTTGACCATCTGGTCGCGGAAATTCTAACCCTCGACATCAAATTGCTTGCCTGCCATGCGCGACTTACGGCTGCCACCGACAGCGAAGCGCTGCACGATCTGCGTACCACGGTGCGTCGGCTGCGCAGTCTGCTGCGTCCGTTACGCGGACTGTCGGGTGTCGAGCAGCTGGAAGAGGCGGCCAAAGCGGTCGGGCAATTGACTACACCGCTGCGGGATATGGAGGTACTGGCAGCCCACCTCACCGAACTGGGCATGACCGAAGCGGCACGCTGGCGTACCGATCAAGTCAGCCAAGCGTATCAACGCGTGGCTGGATCAGCGGAGCTCACCCGATTATTCGGCATGCTTGATCAATTTCCGGGCTTCATTCGCGTTCAGCAGCGCCAGAAGCTGATGCGTGGCCTGCGCCAGAGCATCGAGAAGCGCATGGACAAACAATGGAAAAAGCTCAGCGAAGCCATGGCCGATCCTGCCCATGATCGCCATCGCTTGCGTTTGCTGATCAAACGAGTGCGCTACGCCGCCGAAGCTTATCCGCAACTCAGTCATCAATCGGCCAAGACCCAGGCGCGCCTCAAGGATGCTCAAGGCACATTGGGCGATTGGCACGATCATCTGCAATGGCTAGCCCAGGCCGGGCAGCAACAGGATCTGGCACCCTGCATTGCCGGTTGGCATCTGGGCATTGTGCGCGCGGAGAAGAAGGCCGACGTCTCACTCAAACGTCTGGCGAAGGCGTGCTTCAACGGCAAGTCTTGAGCAACGGTTGACGGACCTCTTTTGCAATCACCCCGCAGAAATGGCGGATATGGAGCCTGCACGCCGACCAACAGCTGGTTAAGATCGTTGCAGATTTTCAGATCTTTCATTTCTGGTGGTGCGCATGAAATTTTCCGAGCTGGTCGACGCGGTCAACGATAACCCGCTGTCTGTCACGATCCCCGCCGAGTGGGGGCAGGGAAGGGCGTGTTTTGGTGGGTTGATGGCCGCTTTGCAGTATGAGGCGATGCGCGCCAAAGTCCCGGAAAACCGGCCAGTACGCTCCCTGGCAATCACCTTTGTCGGGCCTGCGGAGCCGGATGTGCCGATTTCTTTCGAAGTCGAAATCCTGCGCGAGGGCAAGGCGGTCAGTCAGGTACTGGGTCGCGCCATGCAGAACGGTCAAGTCATGACGCTGATGCAAGGCAGCTTCGGCGCACCGCGTGAGTCGGTGATTGCCGTGCAGGCCGATCCGGCACCAAGCCTCAAACCCCTCGCGGAATGCGTTCAGCTGCCGTTTGTCAGCGGCATGATGCCCGAGTATTTGCGCTTCATGGACATCCGCTGGGGCTTGGGCGGGATGCCGTTCAGCAATACGCCTTCGCCTGCCATCGGCGGTTACGTACGCTTTCGCGAGGTCGAAGAAGGGCGGCTTACCGAGGCTCATCTGCTGGCCCTGGTCGATACCTGGCCGCCCGCGCTGCTGCCGCATTTGAGCAAACCCGCACCGGGCAGTTCGCTAACCTGGACCATCGAATTCGTCCAGCCGCTCCCGCAGTTGAGCATTCATGACTGGTGCACGTATCGCGCAGTGATCGAACACGCCCGCGACGGCTACGGCCACACCGCCGCCATGCTCTGGTCGCCAGCCGGAGAGTTGGTGGCAATCAGTCGGCAGACGGTTACGGTGTTTGGGTAGGAGATTCGTTGTAGGAGAGGGCTCGACTATGAGGTCGAGCCGGGAGGCCAGGGCGTCAGAAATAGCCTCCTACTTCTGAATTATTAGTCGGGAGTTTCTTGGGACAAATCCTACGCGTGCTGTGTGTAGTATCCGACTTTTTGTTGTTCTGTATTGGTGCAAAGTCCAACCTTTCCCCAAGGCCAAGGACTTGCCCATGCTCAGCCCCGCCAACCAAGCCACTTTTACGCTGGATATCGCTCAGGTTGAGCATCAACTGCGAGTGCTGAGTTTTACTGACAAAGAGGCTGTCAGCCCATCGTTCAGCCTGTGCATCCGTGCCTTCGAACTCCACAGCCGTACGCACAAGGAAGTCTTTCATGGCTGACAAAAACGGCCAATTGCACCAACGCCGTGATGCCCGGTTCTCCGACGCTGTTCTGTCTGGAACAGGCACCTGCCCGTTCAAAGGCCCAGACATCGCCATCGTGCCCATGCGCTACGCCCTGGACCGCTCACGCTACGACGTCGAGCCCACCAAGCTCACACCCTTGGCCGCCACCGGCAAATGGGCGCGTTATCCCAAACTGGATACCCGCAGCCACACTCTGCGCCAACTGCGTGATGGCTTTGTGTACGTCTATGACGAAATGGCCGAAGTCCTGCACGAATATGCATTCGCTGCTCAAGACGCGAGTTTGACGCGGATCGTCTGGAGCGATGCCGATCTGGGTCTGGACATTCGTGGCAGAAAAGGCAAGAGCCAGACGCATTTGCTCTATCCGCGAACCAGCAAATTGCGTATCGCATTTTCGCCCTGGCAATGGACCTGGCGCATGTGTGAACAGATGCGCTCCAGCACGGTAAATCGCACGTCATGGATGCAGCTGCTGGACCTGCGCGATTACTGCCGCAACATGTCGGTCACGCATGCGCTGCCGTTAACCCGGCTGAGTGACAGGGTAGTCGCTGACGTCGATCCTTATCCGGTCAATCATGACGGACGCTTCGCCGATTCAGCCCATCCGCCTACCGTACCTGAAGGCGCCGAGTACACACCGGTGCCGCTGGCTGCTGACGTGCTATGGACCGGCAGCGTCGAAGACAAATCCAGCGCCGTACTGTTCGCTCTCGATGATTCGATTGGCATGCTGGAAGACCTGGGCATGCAGCTCATTGCTGATCAGGCCGCGCTGTTCGCTTTTCAGGCCGAGCACGAGCACGCGATGAATATCGCCGGCATTGTCGAGCGCCTCTGCGGTGTCGGCGGCGATCAAAGCCTGTTGCCTGCCTCGGTAAAAGGCGATGAGGCGAAAACCCGGCAATACATTCGCGACCTCGAGGCGTATTTCGAGGAACTGGACGTTGAGGATCGCGCGAGTGCGAGCGGGCCGGAAGGGATTATTCTGGGATTGGTCGAGTTGCCTTCGACCACATTGGGCTACGAGCTAAAAAGCCGATACGGCCGCCTGCCCGACCCGCAATTGCGCAGCAGTTGGCAGGATCGCCGCAAATGGCGTCGTGAAGTCGACCTCGATGCCGCTCGGGATTTCACCGAAGCCCGACAGCCACAACTCAAGGGCTTGAAGCAGCACATCACGGACACCCAGGACGATATCAAGGCCATTGGCGAACATATCGGCACTGATCCGATGCGTCTGTTCATCGACACCACTAACGCAACATCGCTGCACTGTCTGTTGGACCTTACCGCCGAGTTGCTGTGCAGCCTCAGCCAGGACGTTGGCTTCTCGCAATGGCTGCAAAAAGAAGAAGCCAAAAGCAGAACACTGTTCGGCCTGACCCGCTTTGGCTTCTCCGCCCCCATCAAAGAGGCGATGACCAACGAGGCCAATCGTCTGATGTCAGGCATCTCCGACTTCACTGCCTTGTCGGGGCGAGCGGGAGAAATCAAC
This sequence comes from Pseudomonas sp. DSP3-2-3, assembly GCF_049898225.1. Lineage (NCBI taxonomy): Bacteria > Pseudomonadati > Pseudomonadota > Gammaproteobacteria > Pseudomonadales > Pseudomonadaceae > Pseudomonas > Pseudomonas sp. DSP3-2-3. Next base: position 40,560 of record NZ_JAFCXH010000007.1, read on the forward strand.
GGCTTCCTCAATCATGATGCGATAGCGGCACATCCCTGGATGAAGGCGTTGAGCGAGCCCGTGCAACTGACGCTCCGAGCACTGACCGAGTTAGCGAAGGACGCAGGTAAACAGACTTTTGAAAGGATTCAGCTGGCGTTCATAGCGGTTGATAGTCGCATGAGCGATCAGGCCATTGCCCTGCGCAATCTGACCATTGGTCACGTGCTGTTCAACCATCAGGATCGGTTAAAAATTGACCAGCAATTCAACGAGCGCATTGTCGCCTGGAGCAAGGAAGGAGAGCGGCTGCGTAAGGAAAAAATGGTCGTTGAGCACCGCTGGTCAAACCCGGGCGGTCGTTATGACCGCAAAACCGTGGCAGAAATACTGGTTGAGCTGAACAAGCACATCGACCAGCACAATCTGCAAAGACCGCATTTAGTGGACTACTCCCAAAACCGCTACCTGCGCCAACTCCAAATGGAAATCGCCCACTTCCACAAAAACAGCGCCCAGCTGGCTGGCAACTGGCAAAGCCACGCCAGAGCCTTTACTGAACAACACGGGCTGAACGCAGGCGCAATTACCTGGGGGCTGGTTGTCGTCAACTTCTTCAATACGATGGCTACTTATCAGCTCGCCAGTAAAGACGGCGATTTGAATGCCAAGGATTGGGCAAAGATCGGCTCCGCAGCGGCTTACACCGGGAATGCGCTGATGGCGGTTTTTGTGGAGACGGCTTGGGTGGGGATGAAGGGGTTGGAGACGGTGATTGACGACGACGTGGTCAAAATCACTGGGAGGGCGGCGAGATATTGGGCCACGAGTTCTGGCACTACGCAATCTTGGGGAAAGCTAATCAGTGGTTTCGGAGGTCGATTACTCGGTTTGGGTGGTTTCATGGTCGTGGCCGCGTGGCTAGAACTGTGGGATATCGAAGATGACCGTAGTCGAACGGATATTGCTTTGGATCAAAATTTTATTGCAGTTAAAAGAGCAACGGTTCTAGGTATGCTGGTCATCGGCGGCGCGCAGGCTATGGCGGGAGTTCTATCACTTGCGGGCTATGGATTTCTTATTCCTTGGGTGATGAACCCTTGGTTTGCAGCCGCTACTGTGATAGTCGGGCTGGTGTATCTATTCGCAACTTACGCTCTTAATTACCTGAAGCGCGATATGGTTGGGCAGTGGCTGCACAAATGCCGATGGTCTCGATTCCCTGAGGAGCGATTCCAGGACGAAGCAGAAGAAAATCAGTTGTTTTTGAGAATTCAACTGAGTCCCGCGGTGTTCGTAAAATCGACTATGGAAACTAAGTTCATCAGCACCGGCCCCACTGGTTATTCACCGCGAGAAGTACCGAACGGCGCCTGGATCCAATTAAGAATTCCTGAGGTTTTACGCAGCAAAATAATTCAGATAAACCTGACGGCTAGCCGTCGGGCCGGCTTGATGATGCCGGTCGAAGCCTCAGGTAACAGCTTGAAAGAGTATTTCATCGGCTACGGAACTACCGAGTCTATTGTTGATTGGGGAAAAACCTCAGACACCAAAACGCAGATGCGCTACAACGACCCGCCCTACAGACCTGTCCCGCCGGAAGACGAGGATGTTATATGGCAGACTTGGGTACCGGTTGCTGACAATGCTCAATATATGGAAATACAAATCTGGTATCCAGCTTCAATCCTGCCGGTAAAAGCCGCCGATAAGGGATATCTGTATCAGGTAGAACTTGATGCCGACGGACTTTCGGAGAGCAACTCCAGTCTTGACGGCAATGACAGCGTATTGTCAGTAGAAAGTCTCGGCGGTCGCAATGAAGCTGCAAGCATTCCGCTAATAGGTTAAAGCTATGAAAACGACAGATATTGATGAAATCCGGCAGCTTGAATTTTCGAATGACCCGTCGCTAGATTCTGCGATGATGAGCTGGAAAATCAAGGCGCATCCGCATCCAATGCGACTGATTGATATAGCGCTAGGAATGCTGACATCTATACCAGTTGGCTTTTTCCTTGCCGGACTACTATTTTATGAAGATGCGGCAGAAGGCAATTTCATCGCTAGCCAAAGTGCTTTTCCCATGTTGCTGCTACTTTTTCTCTGGTTAGTAGTTGCGAGAAAAAAAACGATATACAGCTACATCCTTACCGAAGACGGCGCCCACGTTGAAGATTGGCAAGACTACGCAAGTTTTACACCATACATTTTCAAAGGTATCGCAATCACCTTTTTTGTCGCGATCCTGACAATGATCGCCATGGAGCCAAGCTTCATATGGATGCTCGCCGGCCCTGGTGCGATGGCATTTGCGGCTTCTTCAAAACTGATGACGTTCGAAAATCCGGTCAGGCAACGCACCAAAAAATGGTCACGCTACGACCTTGTTTTTATCGACCGAAAAAGAAAAATGATCGTCACCAGCTACCAGAACAACACCATGGCCGGCTTCGAAATCCACGTCGAAAAACGCAAAATCGACGAAGTCGTAGCCCTTTTGAAAACCCTCATGCCCAACGCCGAGTTCCGCGAGCAGGAGTGGAAGTGGTGAGTGGAAGCATTTCAGCAAATACCGACTGAAGTAACGCTTTCCAGGATGAATCCGGTCCTACGGGATTCAGGCCAATCAATCCCCATTCCGCTGTATCCCCAGCCCTGCAATCAAGCCGATCACGCCGATCGCCAGCGATGAAAAGCTGCAGGAAATCAGGCCGTCGACGATCAGCAGCGCGGCGAGGATAAACAGCGGTCGCGCGATGATATTCAGTACAAGGTTGGCCGGAGGACGATGATTGTCGGCGTGCCATGGCCACGTGTGGAGACTGGAAAATCGCTTGCCCATGACTGCTGTCCTCTTCACTGCATCAAATCGATACCTGAAGAGTAGGCCTGACTCGCGAAGGCAGCGAATCAAGCCTGACTATCGGTGCAATAGGGCGGTTGCTTTACAGCTTGAGTTGGCCGATGGCCTTGCTCAACTCGCCGGCCAGGGTCGCAAGCTCGCCGCTGGTGGTGGCAGAGTCGACGGTCTGGTTCACCGTCCGTTCCGTCACGTCACGAATGCTGACCACGGCCCGATTCATTTCCTCGGCGACCTGACTTTGCTGCTGCGCGGCGACGGCGATCTGCGTGTTGCTCTCGCGCATCTGCGCAACCGCGCCAGCGATAGCAGCGAGCGCATCGCCGGCTTCCTGCGCCTGCTGCACGCATTCGTCCGCCTTGAACGAGCTGTCCTGCATGAAATCCACCGCGTCGCGAGTGCCGGCCTGCAACGCAGAAACCATGGTGGTGATTTCATCGGTGGAGGTCTGCACACGCTTGGCCAGATTGCGCACTTCATCGGCAACAACGGCAAAGCCACGGCCCATTTCGCCGGCCCGTGCGGCTTCGATGGCGGCGTTGAGCGCCAGCAGGTTGGTCTGTTCGGCAATGCTGTGAATCACGCCGACCACGCCGTTGATTTTCTGACTGTCTTCGGCCAGGCGCTGGATCATTTCGGCGGTTTGCTGCACACCAGTAGACAAACCAGCGATAGACACTTGAACGCGTTCGACCACAGCCTTGCCGCCGCCAGCCAGAGTGTCGGCGGTCTGCGACTGGTCTCGCGTGGTGCTGGCGTGTTGGGCAATGTGATAAACGGTGGCGGACATCTCGTTGATCGCGGTGGCGACCTGATCGGTTTCACTCTGCTGGCCGAGCATGCCGTGGCGCACGTCATTCATGCCGGCCGCCAGATGTGCAGCGCCCTGGTCCAGTCGTGCGGCGGTCTGGGCGACGGTGCTGACCACACGTTGATATCCGGCCTGCATCGCGTTGAACGCCTTGGCCATCTGGCCCACTTCATCTTCACCCGTCAGTGGCACGCGTGCCGACAGATCGCCGCTTTTCTCCACGTGGAGCATGACGTCCTTGAGGGTGTTGAGCTGGCTGAGCAGGAAACGAATCAGCAACTGCGACGCGCAGAGCATGGCCAGCATCAGCACGAACACGGCAACGGCGTAATTGACGAATCGAGCTTCCAGGACTTGCGTCACGTTTGGCGCGAAGGCCAGTACCGCCACGCGCTGCCCGTCAGTGCGAGCGACAACCTGGGCGCCGATCAAGGTATTTTCATCCGCCGACGTTTGCAGGTTCAGCTCGACCCAGCCGGTGCCACTGGCCAGTCGCGGCAATGATTGATCCTTGAATTTCGGCGTTTGACCCTGAGGGAGCACCAACAGATCGTTGCTTGCGGGAACTGCTTGCGCGGCGGGCCACGAGCCGATCAGACGGGCTTGCGCCTGGGCGGATTGACGAGCGCCATCGACGCGTGCCTGTTGTTCGAGTTGCGAGGCATAAATCACCAGCAACAGCGTGGTAATGAAGGCGACCGCGTTGACGGCCCAGAACTTGTACTTCAGCGAAAGATTGCTAAGCCAGGTGCCCATAAGAGGTCTTCTTTGGTTAGTCGTGGGTAGACGTGCGGCAAGGTGCCACCATGATGAGCCAATGATCAGAGAATATGTTGATTTGGGTCAAGCGGACGTTAGACGTGCGCGTCCGCAAGCTCGGGCAAGTCGAAAAAGGTCCGTGCGCAGCGGCTGCTATGGGCCGCCAGGTCTTCAGCGGTTTCGCCCCGATGCAGGGCCACTTCGCGCAACACTTCGGGCAGATAGGCCGGTTCATTGCGGCCGTTTTTCGGCTTGGGTCGCAAGGTGCGCGGCAGCAGATACGGCGCATCGCTTTCCAGCATAAAACGGCCACGGGGAATGTCGCGGACCAGCGGATGCAGGTGCGTGCCACGACGCTCGTCGCAGATCCAGCCGGTGATGCCAACGTGCAAATCCAGGTCCAGATAGCTGAACAAGGCCCGTTGTTCGCCGGTAAAACAATGCACGACAGCGGCGGGCAGACGGTCGCGATAGTCGCGCAGAATCTCCAGCAGACGCTGGCTGGCGTCACGTTCGTGGAGAAACACCGGCAATTGCAATTCGACCGCCAACGCCAGATGCGCCTCCAGGACTTTTTCCTGCTGCGGGCGCGGGGAAAAGTCGCGATTGAAATCCAGGCCACATTCGCCCACGGCGCGCACGCGATTTTCTTTGAGCAGGGCACGCAACTGTCGCTCGGTATCGGTGGTCCAATCGCTCGCTGAATGGGGATGAATCCCCGCAGTGCTGAACAAGTGCCGGGCGCCTTCATCCAGTTCGTGGCAGAGCTGCAAAGCCTGTTCGCTGCCTTCGATACTGGTTCCGGTAACGACCAGTTGGCAGACGCCCGCCGCATAGGCGCGATCGAGGACCGCCTGTCGTTGCGAGGCGAAGCTGGAATTTGTCAGATTGACGCCGATGTCGATGAGTTGCATGGTGCTACCTCAAGCCGGAGACCGCTGAGGATATCAGAGCTTCGGTGCTAAGAATAAAATGTATATATTTCAATCGGTTGAGCGCTGTTATTCAGTCTGTTGATAGAGTCAAGAGCAGTCGCGCCAAACCCGTGTCTGCAATTTCCCCTGTTTTTTCGTGCTTTTCGACCGGCATTTCCCTGGAGAGTGAATGATCCGAGCCTTGATTGTCCCCGTCGTTTTTCTGTTGGCGTTGGCACCGTTCCCGGCGAACGCGCGTCAGGCTGGCCCGCAACTGGTGCAACACAAAACCCAGGTCCGGGATCTGGCCGCTATCCGCAGCAGCAAGGTTTTGCGCGTGCTGGTCAACCAGAGCCGCAACAGTTCCGGCGATGTCCAGGGCGAAGAGATCGGCGTTGAATATCACCGGCTCCAGGCGTTCGAGAAATACCTCAACAGTCATTCTCGCGACGGCCAGCAGATCACCTTCAAAATCATTCCCAAAGCCAAGACTCAGTTGCTCAGCGCGTTGCGACGCGGCGAGGGTGATCTGGTCGCGCCCGGTGAATTGCTCGACGCCACGGGCGTGAAGGGCGTCGAGGCCAGCGCGCCCATCGTCAGTCAGGTGCCGTTGGTGCTGATCGGTGTCAAGGGCGAGCGCGCCTTCAAGCATGTGGAGCAATTGTCCGGCCGCACTTTGAGTCTGTCTGCGGGCAGCGCAGCCGATGAAGCGGTGCATCAGTTGAATCAACGCCTGGCGTTGCGCAAGCTGCCGCCGGTGAAGATCGAGTGGGTCGACCCGAGTCTGGCGGTGGAAGACGTGCTGGAAATGGTCCAGGCCGGGATCTTTCACCTGACTGTAGTTGAACAGCCAATCGCCGAGCGCTGGGTGCGGGTCATGCCGAAACTGCGCGTCGACCGGGCGTTGACCCTGAGCACCGGCAGCGACATGAACTGGTACGTGCGGCAGGACGCGTCGGTGTTGCACGCCACTATCGACAGCTTCCTCAAGACCTATCGCGCGCCCGCCGACCAGGATGTGGCGTTCCAGAAGGCCTATAAAAACCTCTATCGCGTACACAATCCTCTGGCCCGCGCAGATCGCCAGCGTCTGGAAGAGTTGCGTCCTATGTTGCAACGCCACGCCGATGCGCAAGGCATGGATTGGCTGAATCTGGCGGCCTTGGCGTTCAAGGAATCAGCGCTGGATCCGGGCGCCAAGGGCAGCGGCGGCGCCACCGGCCTGCTGCAGATTACCCCATCAGCTGCACAACGGGTCGGCGTGGGCAATATTCAGACTGCGGACAACAACGTGCAGGCCGGGGCCAAATACCTCGCGTTGATCCGCCGCAAGTTTTTCGCCGGTCCCAGGTTTAACGAGCGCGAACGCATGGCCTTTACCCTGGCGGCCTATAACCTTGGCCCGGAGCGCGTGCAGGGCATGCGTGTCGAGGCCAAACGGCGCGGCTTGAATCCGGACCAGTGGTTTTTCCAGACCGAGCGAGTGGCGATGGAACAGGCTGGAATGGGCGTGGTGAGCTACGTTAATAGTGTGAACAAATATTATCTTGCGTTTGATCGCGAGCGCGACTCTCTGGAAGACACCCGGCCCGGAAAACTGACAGTCAGGAAGTGATCGAAGTTACTGATAGGTATGATGGGTTTTATGCGCTTATCATATGTATAAATACGATTATGATGGCGCCATTACTTCACTAATGGAATGAACAGCATGAGCCCTCTGATCAAAGCAGTTTTCACTACCCGCGCCGGCTACGGCCTGACCATCGTGCGTATCCTGGTCGGCATCATTTTTATCGCTCACGGCAGCCAGAAGCTGTTTGGCGCATTTGGCGGTTATGGCCTGGAAGGCACCGGACAGTACATGGCCAGCCTGGGCCTGACCCCGGGTTACCTGATGGCCTTGCTGTCGGGCAGCGCGGAGTTCTTCGGCGGCCTGGGCCTGGTGATCGGTCTGTTGGCACGCCCGGCTGCGGTGGTGCTTGCGCTGACGCTGGTGGTGGCGATTTTCTCGGTGCATATCAGTCATGGGTTGTTCATGGCCAACAACGGTTATGAGTTCGCCCTGGCGCTGTTGGGCGGGGTTGTTGCGGTGTTGATCGAGGGTGCGGGCAAGGTGTCGGTGGATCGCGCGATTGGTGACTGATCGGTTGCCGCCCATACGCCGCCGCGTACTTGACTTGTGGGAGCGAGCTTGCTCCCACAAGGGAAATGCGTACATATCCGTTGTCGTGGTAACGGCGGCTTTTGGTTGCGCCCTTACGGCGCCTCACTTTTGAACAGCCCAAAAGTAAGCAAAAGGCTCTTGCCCCACCACTCGGTCCCTCGCTTTGGCTCGGCATGCCCGTAATCCGACATTGATTTGGAGGGTCGCCGCAAAGGGCCATCCCTGGCCCAGTGCGGCTAAACCGGCGTCCTGCCGGTTTCCCCTCCACATCAACATCGGATTCCGGCCAGCGTGGTTTGACGGGGCGCTTAAGATCAAGATCAAGGTCAAAAACAAAGCCAAAGCGGCGTTGAATCTGAGCGGACCGTATCTCAACTGTAGGAGCGAATTTATTCGCGAGGCGTTCGTGGCGGCGCCACAGATTTACGCCGTGAGCGCTGGCCTCCTTGTGGGAGCGAGCTTGCTCGCGAAGGACGTCAACGATGACGCGTGCTTTCTGGATAAACCCGGTGTCCATTCGTTTTTCGCGAGCAAGCTCGCTCCCACAGAAAGATGGCTGCTCCTGCTATTGATCGAAACCTCAACCCGCCATTACCGCAGCAACAGATATATCCCCGATCAACAAAACCGGCAGAGACGCACCGAACGATGGCATTTGACAATTAGCTGACGGCTTCTCTACGATGCTGCTCATGCGCCGATTTAAACAACTACTTGCGGGGCGCCAGGTAAGCATGATGCTTACCGATAGAAGTCTCAGGACTTCGAAATACCGCTAAAGCGTTGGTTCGGTGTTGCCTCTCACCGCTGCCCAGCGGATTTATTGAGGCTGAGACATAACATCATGACCCGTCTGCATCCCGTTGTTCGCATTTCCCCCATCGCCACTCAGTTCGCGCGTAAAAATCCAAAGATCCTCTTGGGCGGTTCCCATCAGCCGACATTGCTGCGTTATCTGGATGGCTGGCCACGACGTAATGGCGGGCCGCATGCATTCCTCATCCAGTTCGTCGACACCCTGCAATCCCTCGCGCAGTTCAAGGACGATCAATTCGACCTGGCAGTGCTGCAAGCGCCGGATGCCGAGCATGCCGAAGAGGTGATTCGCCATCTGACGCGTATCGCGCGACAAGGGTTGATAACCCGTTGCTGAATGGCGTTTGACGATTGCGCGCCGAGTTCTGGAACTTGATGCGTGCAGTGTCATGACCTCCTGAAACACTCGGAATAGAGCGCTTTGGCTCTATCAAGACCGAGGGCCGCTTGCAGACTAAAGTCGTCTGTAAGGGCCAAAAGCCTTCTGCCATCATTCTTTCTCACCTCGTGTAATCACTTCATCCCGGTCAACTTGTTGTCCGGGTGAAGGCTATTTATCTGGCTTATTGCGCTTCGCCGCAAACGCTGCATTGTTGGAGCTTTTTCATGCGTCCCCCTTTTCCTTTCACCACGGCGCGCCGTTCACTCGGCTGTGGCGCTTTGTTTCTGTACGCCGTTTTTTCCGCTCAGGTCCAAGCAAGCGGCTTCATCGATGACACAACGGCGAACGTCGAATCGCGCACGGTTTATTTCAACCGCGATTTCCGTGATGGGCACACGTCCACCGAGCAGGGCGCTTCCAAACGTGAAGAGTCGGCTCAGGGTTTCATTCTCAATGTGCAATCGGGCTATACAGAAGGCACCGTCGGTTTTGGTGTTGATGTGTTGGGCATGTTCGGGGTCAAGCTTGACTCCAGCGCCGACAGCAGCAACAGCGGCTTACTGCCTTCCACGGGTGAAAACCCTCGTGGCTCGAAAGACCAATACGCCAAGCTGGGGCTTACCGGCAAACTACGCATCTCCGACAGCGTACTGAAATACGGCGCCTTGTTGCCGGATGTTCCTTTGCTCAAGTACAACGACGGCCGCCTGCTGCCTACGATGTTCAACGGTGCAATGCTGACGTCCCGAGAGGTGAGGAATCTGACCTTCATGGCCGCGCGCCTCGACAAGTACACGGCCCGGGACTCCACCGATTCCCAAGACATCCGCGTGCACTGCAAGAATAAGCGCTATGCCTGCAACACCACGGCCGATCATTTCGACATGTACGGCTTGGACTACAAGATCAACGAGCGACTGACTGCCCAGTACCATTACGCGGAACTGGAAGATATCTATCGTCAGCATTTCGTTGGTCTGTTGGCCTCCCAGCCGCTGGGCGCAGGGTCCCTCAAGGCTGACTTGCGAGTGCTCAAGAGTGACGAGATTGGCGATGCTCGCGCCGGTTCCATCGACAACCGCGCCTTGAGTGGCATGCTGGCCTATGCCATCAGCGGCCACACGTTCAGCGCCGGTTGGCAGCGCATGAACGGCGATAATTCCATGCCGTACCTGGACGGGACGAATCCGTATCTGGTCAATTACGTGCAGGTCAACGACTTCGCTGCCGCTCAGGAACGGTCCTGGCAGTTGCGCTACGACTACGATTTCAAGGCCATCGGCATCAAAGGACTGAGTTTCCTGACCCGCTATGTGAGCGGTGACCACATCAAGGTGCTGGGTAGCGAGCAGGAGGGTAAAGAGTGGGAACGCGACAGCGAACTCAAGTACGTGGTGCAAGGTGGAACATTCAGGGATGTCAGCCTGCGTTTGCGTAATGCAACCTACCGCACCAATTACGAGAAGTTTGCCCGGGATGTGGATGAGACACGCTTGGTTGTGAGCTACAACTTCTCGGTATTGTGACCGGGTGCAGGTCGTCCTCTGCAAACTGAATGCGGGACGGCCTGCGTTGATCCAGCCGCGCACTTTCTTCACCTGCTCGATCCACGCGACAACTGCATTGCCGCAGCATGACTGTGATCTATACTCGCTGCCGATTCGCGATCCGGTCCGGTTGTAGATTTTCGAGAGTGAGAAAACCGTCTTGAGCACCAACATCATCACGAAGGAAGGGCATGACGCGCTGAAGCAGGAGCTGGATTACCTGTGGCGGGAGAAGCGGCCGGACACCACGCGCAAGGTCACGTGGGCGGCGTCGCTGGGCGATCGCAGTGAAAATGCCGACTACCAGTACAACAAGAAGCTGCTGCGGGAAATCGATCGCAGGGTTCGGTATCTGCGTAAACGTCTTGAGGACGTGCGCGTGGTTGCCTATTCGCCGGAGCAGGAAGGTCGCGTATTTTTCGGTGCCTGGGTCGAGATCGAAAATGAAGCGGGGGAGATCAAGAAATTCCGCGTGGTGGGTTACGACGAGATCTACGGTCGCAATGATTACATCTCCATCGACTCACCGATGGCTCGCGCGCTGCTGAAAAAAGAACAGGGCGATGAAGCCGTGGTCCAGACGCCGAATGGCGAGATGGTGTGGTGGATCAATAGCATCACCTACCCCGGCTGATTGCTGCCTCGCTGATCGACATCAGCGAGGCAGCCCCTCAGTATTCAACCTTCGCGCAATACCGTCAGCGGGCTGACATTCAACGCCCGTCGCGTCCCGAACACGCCCGCGCCGCCGACCAGCAGCGCACCAATCACCGGCAGCAACAGCAGCCACGCGTGCGGGTACCAGACCAGGTCGAAGGCGTAGCGATACAGGGCGAAGCTCACCAGTTCACAACCCAATGCCGCCAGCAGGCCGCTTACCGCGCCCAGCAAGCCAAACTCGATGCGTCGCGCCTTGACCAGCAACGCCCGCTCGGCGCCCAGCGCACGCACCAGCGCGCCCTGGCGGATGCGCTCGTCGAGGGTTGCCTGCAAGCCCGAGAACAGCACCGCGATGCCTGCCGCCAGCACGAACAGCAAGACGAATTGCACCGCCAAGGTGACCTGATCGAGGATGCTGCGCACCTGTGCCAGCAGCGCTTCGACGCCCAACAGGCTGATCGAGGGGAAGGCGCGCGACAGGTCGACGATCTGTTTGTCCTTGCCCGGCGGCAGGTAAAAACTGGTCATGTAAGTGGTGGGCAGGTCTTGCAGGGTGCCGGGTTCGAAGATGACGAAGAAGTTGGGCTGGAACGTGTCCCAGTTGATGTCCCGCAAGCTGGTGACCACTGCATCACGGGTCAGCCCGCCGACATTGAAACTCAGCCGATCGCCCAACTTGATGCTCAGGCTTTCAGCCAGTTTGGCCTCGACCGAAACGCCCGGAGTGGTCGCGGCGGAGGCGTCGGCCGGTGCCTGCCACCAATTGCCGGCCGTGACCTTGTTACCTTCCGGCAAGTCAGCGGCCCAGGTCAGGTTAAGGTCGCGGCGTGTGGCGTTTTCCCCACGGGAGTCCTTGGTGACAAAATCGCTGACCGGCTTGTCATTGATATTCATCAATCGCCCAGGCACGACAGGGTACAGCGGCGCTGAATGCGAAGAGATCTGCGTCAACTGTTGGCTGAAGCGGTCTTTGTCATCGGGCAGCACGTTGAGTACGAAGTAATTCGGCGCGTCCTTGGGCAGCTGGTTTTGCCAGGTGTCGAGCAGCTCGCCGCGCAGCAGGGCGATCAAGCCCATGGACAACAGGATCAGCCCGAAAGCCAGGGATTGTCCGGCTGCGGCCAGTGGATAGCGCAGCAACTGGCCCAAGCCGAGACGCCACGGCAACGAAGCGCCTGCCAGCAAGCGACGCAGGCTTTTCAAGGCTAGCAACAGCAGGCCCCCGAGGACCACGGCAGCAATCACGCCGCCGCCGAGCAAGGCGAATGTCAGCACCAGATCCAGGCTCAGTCGCCACATGATCAAACCCAGCGCCAGCAACGCGGCGCCGTACACCAGCCAGGAACTGGCGGGGATTGGCAGCATGTCACGGCGCAACACGCGCAACGGTGGAACCCGGCCCAATGCGGCGAGCGGCGGCAGGGCGAAGCCAGCCAGTGCCACCAGTCCGGTGCCGATGCCAGCCACTGCCGGCATCAGACCTCCCGGCGGAACTGCGGCAGGCAACAAATCATGCAGCAGAGCAAACAATCCGAGCTGCGCGACCCAGCCCAGTAACGCGCCGCTCAGAGCGGCCAGCATGCCGAGCATCGCCAGTTGCAGGCTGAACAGCAGCAACGCTTCGTTACGCGACAGGCCAAGGCAACGCATCAGCGCGCTGGCATCGAAGCGCCGCACGGCGAAGCGTGACGCCGACAACGCCACCGCAACGCCGGCCAGCAGCACCGCCACCAGACTCGCCATGTTCAGATAACGTTCGGCCTTGCCCAGCGCGCCGCCGATCTGTTGGCTGCCATCTCGGGCGTCCTTGATTTCCTGATGGGGTTCCATGCCCGGCTCGATGGCCTTGCGATAGGCGGCGAGAGCTTCAGGCGGGCCGCTCCACATCTCCCGAAAACTGACCCGGCTGCCCGGCTGGACGACACCAGTGGCTTGGAGGTCAGCCAGATTGATCATCACTCGCGGCGTGAGGCTGTAGAAATTGCCGGCACGGTCCGGTTCATAGGTCAGCACCCGAGTGAGCTTGAGGGTCTTGGAGCCGACATCAATGTCGTCGCCGATCTTCAGGTCAACCGCCGGAAACATCCGCGACTCAGCCCAGGCTTCGCCGGGTTTGGGCCCCTCGCTGACTTGCTCGGGTTGGTACAGATCGGCGGCGCTTTTCAGCTCGCCGCGCAGCGGGTAAGCGGTGTCGACGGCTTTGACGCTGGACAGCTGGATGCCAGCATCGGTGGCAATCACGCTGGAGAAAATCACCACTTGGGAATGGTCCAGCTTGAGCGCTTCGCCAGCCTCGATCTGCTGCGGCCTGGCCGGGCTTGACCCTTCAAGCACCAGATCGGCGCCCAGAAACTCCGTGGCGCGCATCAGCATCGCGCCGTTCAGGCGGGCGCCGAAATAACCGATGGCGGTGCTGGCGGCAACCGCCACCAGCAGGGCGAAGAACAACACCCGCAACTCACCGGCGCGGGCATCGCGCAGCAGTTGGCGGACAGCAAGGTTGAGCAGACGAACAAAAGGCAGGCGTGCCATCAAGGCTCCAGTGGGGCGACCAGACGGCCACCTTCGAGTCGGATCAGGCGTCGGCAACGGTGAGCCAGACGTTCGTCGTGGGTCACCAGAACCAGGGTCGTGCCGCGCTCCTTGTTCAGTTCGAACAACAGATCGCTGATCCGTTCGCCGGTGTGGCTGTCCAGGTTGCCGGTCGGTTCATCGGCGAACAACACGTCCGGGTCGGCGGCGAAGGCGCGGGCAATGGCGACCCGCTGCTGCTCGCCACCGGAGAGCTGGCGCGGCGTGTGAGTCAGGCGTTTGCCGAGACCGACCCGCTCAAGCAGCACGCGGGCTTGTTCGCGGGCATCCTTGCGGCCTTTGAGCTCCATGGGCAGCATGACGTTTTCCAGCGCATTCAGGCTGTCCAGCAGCTGGAACGACTGAAACACAAAACCCACGTGTTCGGAGCGGACCCGGGCGCGCTGATCTTCGTCCAGTTCGCTGAGGTTGCGTCCGGCCAGAACCACCGCGCCGGCGCTGGGCAGATCGAGGCCGGCGAGCAAACCGAGCAGCGTGGACTTGCCCGAACCCGAGGCGCCGACGATGGCCAGGCTGTCGCCCTTGTTTAGTTCCAGAGAGAGTTCGTGCAGGATGGTCAGGTCACCTTCGGTGCTGGGGACCACTTTACTGAGGCTCAGAGCACTGAGAATACTTTCACTCATGGAGAATCCGATGCGTGCGTGGTTTTTAAGTGCTGGCCTGGGGTTGCTGCTGCTGTCACAAGGAGCGGCGGCGGGCACGGTGTTGATCGTTGGGGATAGTATCAGCGCGGCTTTCGGCCTGGATACCCGCGTGGGATGGGTATCGTTGCTGGAACAACGCATGAAACAGGAAGGTTTCACCGACAAGGTGGTCAATGCGTCCATCAGTGGCGACACCAGTGCGGGAGGTCAGGCGCGGCTGCCTGCGCTGCTTGCAGAGCATAAGCCGGAGCTGGTGATCCTTGAATTGGGCGGCAATGATGGCCTGCGTGGCCAGCAACCAGCTTCTTTGCAACAAAATCTTGCAACGATGATCGACAAGTCCCGTGAGGCGGGCGCCAAGGTGTTGCTGCTGGGCATGCAGATCCCGCCCAACTACGGGCCGCGCTACACCAATGCGTTCAAGGCGGTCTACAGCACCCTGGCGGAAGAGAAAAAAGTGCCGCTGGTGCCGTTTTTCCTCGAAGGCGTGGGCGGTATTCCCGAGTTGATGCAGGCCGATGGACTGCATCCGGCTGCCGGAGCCCAGGGCAAGTTGCTGGAAAATGTCTGGCCGACGCTAAAACCGCTGCTTTGAGGCTTTTCTAGCGGGGGGCTTTCGGCTAAGGTGGCGCCCCCCGATCTGGAGCCCTCCATGCCCCGTCCCGCCTGGTCCCTGTATGCCTATCAACTGATCGAGCCTGATGAACAGCTCGACCTGTTCGCGTGCCAGGAAGTAAAGGTGCATCTGGTTGCCCGGCAACTTGAGCTGGGCGGCACCATTGATCGCACGCTGTGCGGCACGTTGTTGCCGGCCCAGCCGCGCTGGTCGGCGGTCGCAAGGACGGTATTTCGCGACGAGCGCCTGTGCTCATTGTGCCGCGCCATCGTCGAGGCGCAGAAGCGCGGGACACGGCCGATCTGGCCGGAATTGCGCTTCAACGAGTAATAGCACGCCGCCTCCCGATTGCGCTGGCAGCGGTGTACAATTCGCTTCTTTCTACCCGCCGTCGTTGCCAAGGATTTCCCGGATGTTGTCGCGCATTCCAGCCGTTACCCGCTGTCTGTCGCTTGCTGCACTGTGTGCGGCGGGCTCCGTTTCCGCTTTGGAATTCCCTCTGCCACCGCCCGGCGAAGATATCGTTGGCCAGGTGCAGACGGTTACCGCCAGGTACGAAGACACCTTCGCCGACCTGGGTACCCAGTACGATCTGGGTTATCTGGAGATGATCGCGGCCAATCCGGGCATCGATCCGTGGCTGCCGGGCGCTGGCCGGCAAATTGTGTTGCCGACGCGCTTCGTGCTGCCACCGGGTCCGCGGGAAGGCATTGTCATCAACCTCGCCGAATACCGCCTTTACTACTACCCCAAAGGCCAGAACGTCGTACACACCTATCCGCTGGGTATCGGCCGTGAGGGTTGGGGTTCACCGATTGCAGTGACCAAGGTCATTGCCAAGACGCCCAATCCTACCTGGACGCCTCCGGCTTCGATTCGGGCCGAGCACGCCGCTGACGGTGATCCGTTGCCAGGCGTGGTGCCAGCCGGGCCTGATAATCCCCTGGGACCCTTCAAATTCGGCCTGGGCTTGCCCGGTTACCTGATTCACGGTTCGAACAAGAAGTTCGGTATCGGCATGCGTACCAGCCATGGCTGCTTCCGCATGTACAACAACAACGTGCTCGAACTGGCCGGCATGGCCCCCGTTGGTACGCCGGTACGGATCATGAGCGAGCCCTACAAATTTGGCATAAGTGGCGGCAAGGTTTATCTCGAAGCGCACACACCGCTCGACGAGAGTGGTAATCCATCGATCGTGGATAAACACACGGCCGTGATCAACGCCTTGCTCAAGCGCGAAGACCTGGCCAATAACCTGCGCATGAACTGGGATCTGGTTCGCGACGTAGTGGCTGCCGAAGACGGTATGCCGGTAGAGATCGCAGTGCCGGGTGCGGCGGTGGCGGCGAGTAATTCTTTGCCGTTGCAGTAAACAGGCTCGGGTTACAGGCTCTCGCTCCAACGGATCTGCACGTACAGCCGATGCATTTGCGTCTACTGGAATGCCGTCTTCCCGGCTAAAGCCGGTCCCACAGTGGGACCGGCTTTAGCCGGGAAGGCGTCGGTTCAGACAATACGTCTGGCGCCTGGCGCCTGGCGGTTGCCCCCGGACATAGAATCTCCAACGGGATGGGCTTTGTCGACAAAATCGCAGCCACAAAAAAGCCGACCCGGAACCGGGTCGGCTTATCAATAATCCCGAGGGATTATTACTTGCGGCTAGCCTTGTCCAACATACGCAGAGCGCGTTCGTTGGCTTCGTCAGCAGTTTGCTGAGCTTTTTGAGCGGCAGCCAGAGCTTCGTCAGCCTTGCGATAGGCTTCATCAGCGCGAGCTTGCGAACGAGCTGCTGCGTCTTCGGTAGCTGTCAGACGAGCTTCGGTTTCTTTGGATACGCTGCTGCAACCGGTGGCCAGAACTGCAGCCAGAGCCAGAGCAGAGAATTTCAGAACGTTGTTCATCGTGTTCCCCTTCAAGGACTTTTTTTCAATTTAGTCATCTCTCGAAAGTGAGAAAATGACCGGCGTACATACTACCCATTGTTTGTAGTAAGTAAACTGACCAAGCGCAAGATGCGTACAAATTTCTTGGCTTTGAAAGTGTTCGGGGTAACTCCTCATGCTTTTTGTCTAAAAAATATCCAGGTCCGGGTCGACATGGCTTCAGCTCGGCCCAAGGCACGGGGCTGGCGGATCTAGTGAAACTGAAATGGCTGCAATTAATCGTAGTCAACGCATCGCGGCGTTGCCATTAACAGTTGTGACTAATTCCCGAGGTATTTACCTGCTGTCTTCGTGACTTTCAATTGGTCAGCACGTCTTAATCGACAGGATTCGGTGAGGATCGGTTCATCAGATGTTCAATCGCGATTTTTGCGGTCGACACCCTTGAGCATATTCCCCAATGACGCCTACTATTTGCAGGTGCTCTTTTGTTGGGATCAGCAAGGCTCTTCTCGGTGTCCAAAACAGGCACGGGGTGGCGTAGATGTTCCTTCGCCGGAAAAACATCGGTAAGGTAGGGGTCCAATTCCAAGACCCGCGAGGAGTAGTGATGAGCGAGGCGTTGTCCATCCACCATGATCAGAACGGTCACCAGTTCGAGATCAATATAGAAGGTCACCGTGCCTACCTGACCTATATGGACCTGGGTAAGCAGACTCTGGATATTTACCGGACCTTCGTACCCAATGCCCTGCGTGGCAGGGGCATTGCTGCGGCGCTTACCGAGCAGGCGCTCGATTATGCCGACAGAATGGGTTACACCGTGATTCCGTCATGTTCCTATGTCGAGCGTTACATGGAACGTAACCAGCGCCAGGCCGCCAAGATCTGACTTACGCCTTAGACTGACTGTGCAATGAAAAACGCCGAGCATTTGCCCGGCGTTTTTGTTTCTGCGTGCAGGCTTAACCGCGTTCGCGCTTGGGCAACACATCCTTGAGTTTGGCGTGCATGCTGCGCAGGGTTTTTTCGGTGCTTTCCCAATCGATGCAGGCATCGGTCACGGATACGCCGTATTGCAGTTCAGACAGATCTTTCGGAATTGCCTGACAACCCCAGTTCAAATGACTCTCAACCATCAGGCCAATAATCGACTGGTTGCCTTCCAGAATCTGGTTGGCCACGTTTTCCATGACCAGCGGCTGCAAGGCCGGGTCTTTGTTGGAATTGGCGTGGCTGCAATCGACCATGATGTTCGGCTTGATGCTGGCCTTGTTCAGCGCCTGTTCGCAGAGCGCGACGCTCACCGAGTCGTAGTTTGGCTTGCCGTTGCCGCCACGCAGGACCACGTGACCGTAGGCGTTGCCCTTGGTGGTCACGATGGAGACGCCGCCTTCCTGGTTGATACCCAGGAACCGGTGCGGGCTGGAAACGGACTGCAAGGCGTTGATCGCCACGGTCAGGCCGCCGTCGGTGCCGTTCTTGAAGCCGACTGCCGAGGACAGGCCCGAAGCCATTTCCCGGTGCGTCTGGGATTCGGTGGTGCGTGCGCCAATGGCCGACCAGCTGATCAGGTCCTGCAAGTATTGCGGGGAGATCGGGTCGAGCGCTTCGGTTGCGGTCGGCAGGCCCATTTCGGCCAGGTCCAGCAGCAGTTGACGACCGATGTGCAGGCCATCCTCGATCTTGAACGAGTCATCCAGATACGGGTCGTTGATCAGGCCTTTCCAGCCAACGGTTGTACGCGGCTTCTCGAAATAGACACGCATGACCAGATACAGGGTGTCAGACACTTCCGCAGCCAACGCCTTGAGGCGTTCGGCGTACTCGTGTGCAGCCTTGATATCGTGGATCGAGCACGGCCCGATCACCACGAACAGGCGATGATCCTTGCCGTCGAGGATGTTGCGGATGACTTCGCGGCCCTGGCTCACGGTGCGCAAGGCAGCAGCAGTGAACGGGATTTCACGCTTGAGCTGATCCGGCGTGATCAGAGTCTCGTTGGAAGAAACGTTGAGGTCGTCAATCGGTAGATCAGCCATCGTGTTCTCATCAGGTCACGGTGCTGGCCGCCAACGTAGCCCGTGCGGCGAAGCCAGCATGATTGGAGCGCAGCGGGGAGCGGAACCTTAGCGCGTTAGGCCGTTGTTCGACAATGGGCAAACACGGCTTTATCCCTTTGGAATGGCTGGATGGTCGCTGCTGAAGCAGGTTTTTTCGTCTTCGAGCGTTATAAGGATATTTGCAAGCGCCAGCGGGGGAACGGATAGTGTGCAGCCCAACAGGAGGCGTTTTCTTGGATCAGCTTGAACTGAGCGACTTCGATGTCGATCAACAACTGCTGCAATTGGCCGGTACATCGCTGCTGATTTTCACCAGCGTCGGCTGTGCAAGCTGCCGTTATGCCCGGCAACAGCTGCCCCGGCTGGATTTACCCGTGCAGCGCTTGTGCTGGATCGATGCCGAAGAAAACGGCGGTGCGGTAGAGCGTTATGAAGTGTTTCACTTGCCGGCACTGTTCATCGTGCGCGACGGCCAGTTTTTCGGGGCGCTGCGCACGCCGCTCACCGACAGCGCAATCCGCGACGCCTTGAACCTGGGATTGACCCGCGACCCCGATGAACTGCCCTGAGCACGGCAATCAACCAGCAAGGAGAACGGCATGAGCCGTGAAGTGACGCGACCCCGAATCGGAATCATCGGCACCGGCGCCATCGGTGGTTTCTATGGCGTGATGCTGGCGCGTGCCGGTTTCGATGTGCATTTTTTGCTGCGCAGTGAGTTTGCTGCAGTGACGCAACACGGCTTGCGGGTGGACAGCGCGGTGTTTGGCGAATTGACGCTGAATCCGGTGCAGGCCTATTCGTCTGCCGCTGACATGCCGCCCTGCGACTGGTTGCTGGTGGGCGCCAAGGCTACCAGCAACGCCGCGCTGGCACCGGCCATTGCCCAGGCCGCTGCGCCGGGTGCCAGGGTGTTGGTCCTGCAGAACGGCCTCGGCGTCGAAGACAGTCTGCGCAGCCTGCTACCTGATTCGCTGCATCTGCTGGGCGGTCTGTGTTTCGTCTGCGCGCATCGTACGGCGCCCGGAATCGTCGCGCATCAGGCGTTCGGTGCGGTGAGTCTGGGTTACCACAGCGGCTCGGCGGACGATGCGGCCAGTCAACTTGCGCTGGTGGAGCAGGGCGCAAGCCTGTTCCGTTGCGCCGGCCTCGAAGCGCACGCCATGCCCAACCTGCAACAGGCGCGCTGGCAGAAGCTGGTCTGGAATATTCCCTACAACGGTTTGTCGGCATTGCTGCAAGCCAGCACCACGCCGCTGATGGCGGACCCGCAGAGTCGCGAGCTGATCCGGGCGCTGATGGACGAAGTGGTGCAGGGCGCTCAGGCGTGCGGCCACGTATTGCCCGAAGGTTTCGCACAGCATCTGTTCACGGTTACCGAGAAAATGCCGGATTATCGACCCAGCATGTATCACGATTTTCAGGAGCGGCGTTCCCTCGAACTTGAGGCTATCTACGCCGTGCCACTGGCTGCGGCAGCGCAAGCGGGCTGTGACATGCCGCGTGTGCGCATGCTGTATCAGGCGCTGGCTTTTATCGATGCACGAAACAGCTGATCAGGCTGCAAGGCGAACCCATGGCAAACGATCAAGGCAACAGACTGGTCCTGGCGATTTCCTCCCGCGCCCTGTTCGACCTGCGTGACAGTCATGCGATCTACATGGCTGACGGCGTCGAGGCGTACCGCAAATATCAGATCGCTCATGAAGACGAGATGCTTGAGCCCGGCGATGCGTTTCTGTTGGTGCAGAAGCTGTTGAGCCTCAACGCGAGCATGAGCAAGGCGCGGGTCGAGGTCATTCTGGTTTCCCGCAACAGCGCCGACACCGGCCTGCGAATTTTCAATTCGATCCAGCATTATGGTCTGGACATTACCCGTGCGGCATTCGTCGGCGGTCGCAGCCCTTATCCCTATCTGGCGGCCTTCGGTTGCCATCTGTTTCTTTCGACGCATGCCGAGGATGTGCGCAGTGCGCTGGATGCCGGTTTCGCGGCGGCGACCATTCTCTCCGGCGGGGCGCGGCGTGCGGCCAGTGCCGAGCTGCGCATTGCCTTCGATGGCGATGCCGTGCTGTTCTCCGACGAGTCGGAGCGGGTATATCAGTCGGGCGGTCTCGAAGCCTTTCAGGCCAGTGAGCGCCAGTCGGCCCGCGAGCCATTGCGCGGCGGCCCGTTCAAACCGTTCCTGGCGGCGCTCAATCTGCTGCAACGCGAGTTCCCCGAGGAGGCCTGTCCGATTCGCACCGCGCTGGTCACGGCGCGCTCGGCGCCTGCGCATGAACGGGTGATTCGTACGTTGCGCGAATGGGATATTCGTCTGGACGAGTCACTGTTCCTGGGCGGGCTGGAGAAGTCCGCATTTCTTGAAGCCTTTGCCGCCGATGTGTTCTTCGATGATCAACCCGGCCACTGCGAGAAAGCCCGCGATGTGGTTGCTACCGGCCACGTCCCGCACGGCATCAGCAACGAAATAAAACTTTGAACTTTTGCCCCGCGAACAGGTAATCACCGTCGTACTTTTTGGCGCGCTGCTAAGCTGAATCCATCTCCGCCATTCTGGCTGTTCGGGAGGTCGTATGATTCGTTCGATGCTGTATGCCACTGACCTGAGTCTGTATGCGCCCTACGTCATGCAGCACGCGCTGGCACTGGCTCGAACCTTTAACGCCGAGCTTTATGTGATCCATGTGGTTGAGCCGATGGGGCTGTTTGCTGAATCTGTACTACAAAGTTATCTGAGTGAGGATGCGCTTAAAGAATTGCATCGCCAGGGGCTCAACACCGTGCTGGATGGAATCGAGCAACGGGTCCTGGACGGTTTCCGCGAGGAGCTGGGGGAAGGGCATCAGGATCTGGCCTTGATCCGCACCGTGCGGGTTGTGCAGGGAGATCCCTGCAACGTCATTCTGGAGCAGGCGCAACAGCTGGAGGTCGACCTGCTGGTAGTGGGCAGTCACAGTCACGGAACAGAAGCCGCTGCACCGATTGGCCGCACGGCGGCCAGGGTTTTACAGCTATCGGAGGTTCCGGTTTACATGGTGCCGGGGTGGAGCAAGGGCCCACGCCGCAGAGATGAGACGCAGACGTAAAATCAAGCGTGCCTTTGTCGCTTAAAAGTGATAAAAAGTTCTAGTTGTCTTGTTTTCACCATTAATCCAGTTATATAGCGTCGCTGATGCCTTGGGCGTCTTCCTGCTTTGAGGGACACATATGAAGCTTCAACAATTGCGCTACATCTGGGAAGTGGCGCACCACGACCTCAACGTTTCAGCGACGGCTCAGAGTCTGTATACCTCTCAGCCCGGTATCAGTAAGCAGATTCGCCTGCTGGAGGACGAACTGGGCGTCGAAGTGTTCGCCCGCAGCGGCAAGCATCTGACCCGCGTCACCCCCGCCGGTGAGCGCATCATCACCACTGCCGGCGAAATCCTGCGCAAAGTGGAGAGCATCAAGCAGATTGCCCAGGAGTTCTCGAACGAGAAGAAAGGCACCCTGTCGATTGCGACCACGCATACCCAGGCGCGTTATGCGTTGCCGCCGGTGATCAGCAATTTCATCAAGCAATATCCCGACGTGGCGCTGCACATGCATCAAGGTTCACCGATGCAGATCGCGGAAATGGCCGCTGATGGCACTGTGGATTTCGCCATTGCCACTGAGGCGCTGGAGCTGTTCGGCGATCTGGTGATGATGCCGTGCTATCGCTGGAACCGTTGCGTCGTCGTGCCTCAAGGCCACCCGTTGGCCAAGGTGCCGAAGCTGACGCTGGAAGTGCTGGCTGAGTACCCGATCGTGACTTATGTGTTCGGTTTCACGGGTCGTTCCAAGCTCGACGAGGCTTTCAGCCATCGCGGCCTGACCCCTAAAGTGGTGTTCACCGCCGCCGACGCCGACGTCATCAAGACGTACGTGCGCCTGGGCCTGGGTGTCGGCATCGTGGCGAAAATGGCCGTGGATGCCAAGCTCGACAGCGATCTGGTGATGCTCGATGCCAGCGACCTGTTCGAAGCCAGCATCACTCGCATCGGCTTCCGTCGCGGCACCTTCCTGCGCGGCTTCATGTGCGACTTCATCGAGAAATTCGCCCCGCACCTGACCCGTGAGGTCATGGCCAAGGCGATTCAGTGCCACAACAAGCAAGAGCTGGAAGAGTTGTTCGACGGCGTGGAATTGCCGGTGCATTGATTTAATCGAGTGGGAGCGAGCTTGCTCGCGAAGAGGTCAGTAAACCAGGCAGATTTTTTAACCTGAAATACTGCTTTCGCGGGCAAGCCTCGCTCCAACGGATCTGCACGTACAGCCGATGCATTTGCGTCTACTGGAATGCCGTCTTCCCGGCTAAAGCCGGTCCCACTGTGGGACCGGCTTTAGCCGGGAAGGCGTCGGTTCAGACAATACGTCTGGCGCCTGGCGGTTGCCCCCGGACATAGAATCTCCAACGGGGCTGGCGGCACTCAAGCCTTCGCGATCAAATTCCCCGAATGCAATCCGCATTCCTTCTGCGTGGCCTCTTCCCACCACCAGCGGCCTTCACGTTCGTGCTGATTCGGCAGCACGGGCCGTGTGCAGGGTTCGCAACCGATGCTGATGAATCCGCGTTCGTGCAGGCTGTTGTACGGCAGCTCCAGCATGCGGATATAACCCCAGACTTCCTCGCTGGTCATCTGCGCCAGCGGGTTGAATTTGTACAGGGTGCGTTCCGGCGTTGAAAAAGCGCTGTCGATTTCCAGTGCCGCGACGTGGCTGCGGGTGCCAGGGCTCTGGTCGCGACGTTGACCGGTGGCCCAGGCGGTTACGCCCGCCAGCTTGCGCCGCAGCGGTTCGATCTTGCGGATACCGCAGCACTCGCCATGCCCGTCGCGATAAAAGCTGAACAAGCCCTTTTCCTTGACGAAGGGTTCGAGCTTCTGCTGATCCGGGGTCATGATTTCGATGTCGATCTTGTAGTGCTCGCGGACCTGCTCGATGAAGCGATAGGTTTCCGGATGCAGGCGGCCAGTGTCCAGGCTGAAGACCTTGACGTTCTTGTTCAGCTTCCAGGCCATGTCCACCAGCACCACATCCTCGGCACCGCTGAAGGAAATCCACAGGTCGTCACCGAAATGCTCAAAGGCCAGTTTCAGGATGTCCTGCGGGGACTTGTTGGCGTAAGTCGCGGCGAGACCCACGACGTCGAAGGGTTGGCTCATCAGGCGGTTTCCTAAAGTTGGCGCTTAGGCGCTCGTAATGACGCGGATGTTAACAAAATCTTTCACTGAGTTGGCCGGTTTGCCGTTGTTGCGTTGAAGTTGCGCTGAAACAGCAACAGCCCCTAAAGTGCCGGTTCTTTTTGACGATGAAGTCCCCAAGGAGTGTCCTGTGGAAATTGCCTGTCTGGACCTGGAAGGTGTGCTGGTCCCGGAAATCTGGATCGCCTTTGCTGAAAAAACCGGTATCGAATCGTTGCGCGCCACCACCCGGGATATTCCCGACTACGACGTGCTGATGAAGCAGCGTCTGCGCATCCTCGATGAGCACGGCCTGAAGCTTTCGGATATTCAGGAAGTGATCGGCACCCTGAAGCCGCTGGACGGCGCCATCGAGTTCGTCAACTGGCTGCGCGAGCGCTTTCAGGTGGTCATTCTGTCGGACACCTTCTATGAATTCTCCCAGCCGCTGATGCGTCAGCTGGGCTTCCCAACTTTGCTCTGTCATCGCCTGATCACCGACGAGACCGACCGGGTCGTCAGCTATCAGCTGCGTCAGAAAGATCCCAAGCGTCAATCGGTACTGGCGTTCAAGACCTTGTACTACCGGGTGATCGCTGCCGGCGATTCATACAACGACACCACGATGCTGGGCGAAGCCGATGCTGGCATTCTGTTCCATGCCCCGGAAAACGTGATCCGCGAATTCCCGCAGTTCCCGGCAGTGCATACCTTTGAAGATCTGAAAAGGGAATTCATCAAGGCCTCGAATCGGGATTTGAGTGTGTAAGCTGCACCCGTTGTGGGACCGGCTTCAGCCGGGAAGAGGTCGGCGCATTCGATGTGTCTGGTTGGCCGAAATAGAGCCTTCCCGGCTAAAGCCGGTCCCACACGATTGCGCTTTAAAGCCCCGCCAGCGTCTCCAGCAACACCCGCACCTTGGTGATCGATTCCTGGTATTCGGCTTCGCAGTCGGAATCGGCAACGATGCCGCCGCCGCCCCAGCAGGAAACCTTGCCGTTCTTGACCAGCAAACTGCGAATGGCGATGGAGCTGTCCATTTCGCCGCGCACGTCCAGATACATCAATGACCCGCAGTACAAGGCACGCCGCGTCGGCTCCAGTTCGTCGATGATCTGCATGGCGCGGATCTTCGGTGCGCCGGTGATCGAGCCGCCCGGAAAGCTTCCGGCGATCAGGTCCAGCGGATCGTGACCTTGCGCCAGTTCGCCCGTCACGCTGCTGACCAGGTGATGCACGTTCGGATAGCTTTCCAGGCTGAACAGCTCGGGGACTTTCACCGAGCCAATCCGGCAGCTGCGGCCCAGATCGTTGCGCAGCAGGTCGACGATCATCAGGTTTTCCGCGCGGTCCTTGGCGCTCGCCAATAGCTCTTCGGCGTAGGCCTTGTCCTCGGCCGCATCACGACCGCGCGGACGCGTGCCTTTGATCGGTCGGGTTTCGACCTGACGCTCGCTGACCTTGACGAAACGCTCCGGCGACAAGCTCATGATCGCGTCGCCATCAGGCAAGGCTATATAACCGGAAAACGGCGTAGGGCAGGCCGCTCGCAACGCGCAATACGCTGCCCATGGGTCGCCTTGGCAATCAGCCTGAAAACGCTGGGCGAAGTTGACCTGATAACAGTCGCCCGCCTGGATATACGCCTGGATGCGCGCGAAGGCGGCGCGGTAATCGTCAGCGTCGAGATTGGCCTTGAACGCTGTCGTCAGTTGAAATTGCGCTGGATCTAACTTGGCGGGTTGTCTGAACAACTCCAGCAGTCGCTGCCCTTCGTCGGGCGCCAGCGCGGGATGGCAGATCAGCTGCGTGGTCCGCGCCTGATGGTCTGTAATGACTGCCCAGGCGTACAGCCCAAGGCGGGCGTCGGGCAATTGCAGATCATCGATTGCGTGCCCGGGTTGCGGCTCCAGACGGCGACCGAAGTCATAGCCGAGGTAACCCAGCAGCCCGCCAGCAAAGGGCAATTCACTGCCCGCCGGCAATTGCGCCGGGCCCAGTCGCGCCAGGCTGGCGCGCAGCCGCTGAAAAAAATCGTCGCCGCTTTCCTGAGGTTGCGGCACCAGTTGCTCCAGCGGCCAGGCGCTGAACACATCGAACCTGCCACGCTCGGCGCTTGGGCGGCCGCTGTCCAGCAGGATGGCGCCGGGGGCGTGGCGGATCCGACCGAAGTCATCGGCAGGGTTGGGGCAATAGGGCAACGGGACAATGGAACAGGTTGGCATGCCAGGCTTCTGATCGGCGACGCGGGCGGCGATTGTAGCCGCCCGCGTGGCTGGGGCCTACCGCATTCACACGAGCGCGCTCGTAAAGCTGTTGTCAGGATTCTGCCAACCTCCCGTTGGATTTCGTCCCCAACCACCGACAGTCATGGCCCTACCTCCTGGTCCCGCTGCAGCAGGAGCTGGAGGCGCAGCAGGAGCAACCGGAGCAACAGTCGAAGGGGACAGACTTCCCACGCTGGCTCGGGGTGAACCTCCACCTGTACCCGCCCCGGCATTTGTACCCGGGGGTCCTCCACCAGACATGGAAGGTCTGGGGGACGCAGTTAGAGAATAATCTACACTGGGTGTCTGTGCTCTGACAGTTATACCAGTGTTGTTCGCAGTGCCTGCCGTCGAACCTCTAGGAGAGACGTTACCCGTTCCACCCGCACCGGAGCCGTGCGCTCGCGGTATAACATTGGGTGAACCCCCCGCAGCGCCTCGCGGTGCTCCTCTCACGGTGCTCCACAACTTGCCCCCTACCGTCGGCGTCCCTTTTGCTATCGTCAGCCCCCCTAGAAAACTCGCTACCGCGCCTAAAGCTGTTACGGCTATGCCGATACTGTTCAGCTCCCCGTCTTCCGTGGCCACACCCGCCACCTGAAGGCCAAGGCCGGCTGCCTGCAATGCGACCCCACCCCAGGCGAGTACCGCGCCTACCGACAGACCACCGGTGGCCGGGGCGGTGGCAATCGAAATCACCAGGAAAACAGCCGACACGCCAACCCCAATCCACTTGGCCCAGCCCCCGCCTTGCTTGGGCTGTTCAATCGGATCCTGATAGATCGGGTCGTCGTCATAGCGATGGCCGGTCGGATCGGAGAAGGTAATCGGATTGCCCATGCAGTACATGTAGGGATTGAGACCACCCGCGCCGAACGGACTGAGGGAGTCCGGGCTGTGAAAACGCATCAGGCTTGGGTTATAGACCCGATAGCCTCGTCCCAGCAGGTACCAGCCGCCGAGTTCTTCGCGCACTTCACCATTGAACGCCAGCAGGCTGAGCAATTCGTCATCCGTTTGTTCGCCATAGGCGCTGTAGGATCGGGTTCGTACCTCGTTGTCGAGCTGGCTTTCGCCAATCACACTGTTGCTGGCATTGGTCAGGAACAGCAACGTTTGGCTCTCGTCGCCCTGCTGCTGTTGGCCGATGGGGCCGTCCTGGTCGTAAAGGCATTGGATAAGGGTCTTGTCATGGACTGTATGGCTCAGGCTGTAACCTTCATAAAAGCGCCGGGTTTCGCTGCCATTGGCGTGAAGTACTCCAATGAGGTCGTCGTGGCCATCATAGTGATAGGCAATGATGGGCTGATCATTAGCGCCCTTGACTTCAGTCAGGCGTCCCTGGCTGTTATAGCTCAACTGCCTGCCGCGTTCATCATTGAGCATGTGGCCATCGGCGTCGTAGGTGAACTCGGTACTGAGCGGATAGCTTTCGTGGTTGTGCGTCACCTTGATCAGCTGGCATGAGTCATCGGGGGCATAGGTGAACATGGCTCTGTCACTGCTGCCATCAGCGAACTTGCTGAGGCAGAGTTTGATGTTGTTCAGGGCGTCGAACAGGAAGGTCTGTTCGGTAATCCGGTTGCCGTGGGCATCGCTCGACAGCTCGCTGCCCTCGGCTTTGTAATTGTCCAGCCGACCGCGGGAATCGTAGGTAAACGTTTCCTTGCAGACGCTTTGCTCGCCAACAAGGCGTTCCCGAATGTGCAATTGGTCGTCGTCGTACCAGGCCTGGATGAAGGTTCGGACCGGGAGGTCGGGCAGATGCTGGGTGCGTCTGGTTTCCCTGCCGAGTGTGTCGTATTCCAGCTCGGTGAGCAGGTTTCTGTCACTGCCCAGAAGATGAGTGGTGCTTTGCTGCAATTGACCCAGATTGTTGTAGGTGAATTCGGCCTGCAATTTGCCCTGCGAGACCGACGCGACCCTACCGCAGTCGTCGTATTCGTAGAAGGTCTCGAAGCCATCGGCGACGGTGCTACTCATGGGTCGACCCTGCCGTGAGCTGATGTAACGGGTCTCCTGGACCTTGCCTTCGCTAGCGGTACGACTTTGCAGTCGCAGATGACCGAAAACGTCGTAGGCGTATTGATTCTCGGGCTGATCGGCAACTCTGCTGGTGCCAGTGATACGCGCGGTCTGGCTGTCGTAGCTGAATTCCACTTCGTTTGCGGCTGCGCCGTTGATGCTGATTTTGCGCGGCTGGGTTGTCAGGTTCAGGTCGTAGCTGTAATCGAAAACTTGCTTGCTGGGCGAGATGCGCTGGCTGGGCTGCATCCGATCTCCCGTGTACCCGTAGGTTTCCACACGAGGGCCAACGCTGACCCGGATCAGCCGCTCCAGGCCATCGAACGCCTGAGTGCCGGGTGTAACCTCAGGCTCGGCAGTATTGCCGGGTGTGACATGGATGTTTATGGGCAATTCGCTGCTGCTGTGATCGGCGAAACTGCGAGCCACAACGGTATTATCGGGAAGGGTGGTGCTTGTCATGCGCTCAAATGCATCGAAGGCATATTCGGTCACCAGACTGCGGTTGCTGAGCTGTTGCGTTTGCTGGGTGCAGTTGCCCTTGCCGTCGTATTGATAGAGCAGTGAGCCGACGGTCGCGCCTGTTTCATCCTGGCGAACGACGGAATCCGGCTTGTTGAATACGTTGAATTCGGTAACGCTCAAACCGCTTTTGATCGAGGGCTGGGTCGAGCTTTCTATCCAGCTGGTCTGCCTGACACCGCGTTTGCCGAAGGGTGAGCGTTGCGTGACAGTGGCGACCCCGTCCGGCCCCACCACTCTGCATTGATGGCCCCAGTTGTCGTACTCGAGGGTGCTGGTCAGGGCCAGTTCTGGCGTTCCCAGCCAGTCAAAATCGTTTTCGCTGGCCAGATTGCCCCACTGATCGTATGCCGTCGAGTAGGTTATGCGGTATTTATCCGGTGTTTGCCCAGGTTCCAGGCATTCCTCGAGAATCGTTCGATTAAGCCCGTCGAAGGTGCTGCGGGTCTTGAGGCCCTTGACGTCCGTCAACTCCTGGCTTGCCTGCTGCCCGAGCTGGGAGGTCAACGTATACGCGTAATGACGAGACGCGGCGAACTCGGTATCCGGGGCCACGGTTTCCAGAGTGACCCGATTCAACGTGTCGTATTCGTACTTGAGCAGAACCCCGTTGACGTCGGGCACGACCAGCGGTTTGCCGGTAAACAGTGACTGTTGCAGGGTTACGCTTTTGGACGTGCCATCAAACGCGGTCAGGGTTTCGACTATCTGATCCACGGTCTCCCCGGCCAGAACGCTCAGGGGCGTGCTGTAGCTGAACCCGGTGATCGAGGTTTTGCCGTTGAGGGTTTCGCTGTGGCTTTTCGGCCGACCATGCGCTGCCGGGTCTTGCGGTGCGTCGTAATAGTCACGCTGGGTGTATCGCAGCGCTGCGACATGGTTGTCGTCGCTGCTGGTCAGGGTTTCCTCGGCGATCACCAGCCAATTGCCTGCGCCAGTGGCGTTCTCCAGCGCCGGCAGGGCGCGGTAGGTGTAGGCGAAGCGCAGAACGGCGGCCTGGCCATGCTCCGACGCTGCGGGGTAGGTGTGGTGCTCGTGCTGGTTGCGCACAAACCCATCCGGATCCGGCGGACAACCCTCGGTGCTCTCCCTGGGGTAATAGCTAAAGGTTTCGCAGATGCCATTGGCCTGGACCTTTCTGGTCAGGTTGCCGTATTCATCGAACTCAGTGCTTTCGACCTCGATGCGAACCTGGCTGGCGTCGTTGTCCAGTTCCCAGCGGTGGGTGACGGTTTTCGGCAGCTGGAACTGCGGCGGTTGATTGGCGAAATTCGTGTCTTCGGCGTGGTAGTCGGTCAGCACCCGTTTGACGCAGTGATCCTGGACCGTCAGTTCCTCAGTCTGGAGATGAAATCGGTTATAGGTGCGGGTCACCGTACGCAGGATGTTGCTGCCGTTTTTCAAGGTGGCGACCGAGCCGTACTCATAGTCATGGGCAACGTTATAAAGATTGTCCTCGCCATTGTCGTCCCAGTGTTGCAGGGCGTTGTGGCCAAGGAAGTTGTTGTCGGTGTAGCTGTAGTCCACTTCGATCATGGGTTGTCCAAAACCGGGGTAGCTGCGGTGGCGATTGACCCGGGGCAATGGATCGCGCGGCGGGCCGGGAAAGACGTGGCCCTGATCGAAGTATTCGATGGTTTCCCGACCGCCCACCGGGGTCTGGACTTCAACCAGGCAGGTGCGGCCAAAAAACTGGTCATAGGTAAACCGCCAGGAAGCTTTCTCAGGAGTCGGCAAAATGATGGCGGTGACTTCGCCGTCGCCATTGAGCCTCATCTCGAAAGTGGCCATCGGCCCGCCGTCGGGCCCGCTGTCCGGATGCAGGTGCAGCTTGACGAACGAACCACTGGGGTCACGCTCCACACGCAGCAGCGTGGTGAAGGCATCGCTGACGGTGTGCAACAACTGGCCGCCGTTGAACGGGACATACGTCAGGCTGACGGCATGGCCCGAAGGCGAGCTGATCGTGCGGGGCAAGGCAACCCGTTGCTTGTCGCTGCCGCCGGTGACCAGGGTTTCCACCAGTCCGGATTTATGCACCACGCGGTAAGTCTCGTTGCCCTCGTCATGGAAGTGGAAGGTGTCGAGTTTTTTCTCCTTGATGTCCGGTTGGGCCCCGCTGCCGGTGACCTTGAAATTCTCGCCGCTGCTCAGGGCCAGCATCTGGTCCTCTGGCGTGAACTGCGACAGGTTCAGATTCCAGCCCATGCCGAAGCCGGAATCGATCACATTCAGCGGGTTGAACTGCAACTGCAGCGGCACGGCCGGACCGCAGAGCCGGTTGCTCTTGAGTTCCGGCATGTCCACTGACACGGTGTACTGGCCCGTGCGCGGATCAACGCAATGCTGCATAAAACCCATAAAGTTGAATGCATTGGAATGCACGGCACTGGAAGTTGTCATTTCCGGTAACCCTCTGAGGTGATAAATAATCAAGCAACCCTAAGCCGGGTCGGGTGGAGATGTGGCGGCAGTGATGGAGACGCCTGACAGCCTGTCATGTATCTGTGCATTGCCGTTTTTGCGGTATTTCCCAATCAGCCTCAACCCTGGCTGAATGATGTCGCCTACCTGAAAGGTGTCGATAGTCGCCAATTGGATAATGGTTGTTGACGTTCTTTTGCGCGTGGTCACAAATTTAAACCAGAAGTTCTGATCTTCGCTTTCTGACGCGTCCTCGATATCAGCCAGTACAACCTGCGTGGCAGAGGGAAAGTCATTGAACTGAACACTCCGCGCTGTATCGTTTCGGCAGGGGGAGCTCGTCTCACGGAACCCATATATTTTCGTTTCGCCACTGCCAATGGGTGGGGCAGGTAGAGCGCAACTCGCCTCGTCTTTATCTCTGATGGTAATAATGCCCGAACTGGCGACACCCGGTGCAGTGTTTGAGTGGACTGCCGAAGATGAGTTTTTGTGTGTGTTCATGAGAGATCTTCCTGGCGGACGAAAATATTAACTACCACAATGAGGCGCACTTGAATCCGGTGGGGGCTTCTTCGTCTCCCCAGTGCTGCCGAGAAGCAATGACCTTGTTGGCAGGGCATTCAAAGTCAGTTTTATGTGCCTCGCCGGCACTTGTCCATTCGCTGTCCACTATGGTCCGCATTGCATTGCCCCATGCATCGATAACTGTGGAACATTGATAGCTGGTGGGTTCGTTTTCATCACCGACGTGTTTTCGACCCGTCATGACTTTGTCTGTAGGACAGTTGTAGCTATGCAAACTTTCATCATCAATCTCTTCCCAAGCCGCATCTGACGTCTTCAACTGCTGGAACTGATGGACTGAGGCGCATCGGTAAAAGGTGCCTTCTTCTTCGTCACCTTTATGTCTCAGACCGACCATGACGCTATGGTCCGAGCAGGCATATTGGTGATCGTGTTCGTGGACTCCACCACTCCACTCCCATGGATCAACCGTCGCCGCAGCGTTGGGTTTAATCGCCGGTCTGGGGGCGTCTTCGGCATGTGGCATGGGTTGCGTCAAACCCAGAGCACTGAAGATCAAGGCTGAACATAACCAGGTATGTTTGTTTTTCACGGCAGACATGAAACTTCCTGTTTTCACTGTGTTTCTCCCTGGGGAACATAGGGTAGTGGCTAGAGTCAGCAACCCGAAATTCCCGATGCATCGCTGTTTGCTGGACGCCACGCAGCGCATTTCCATTCACGGTAGACCCGGTATCCGACTCTGACAACCTAGTAGTTTTGCTAGGTATACATCCCTGCCTGTCGGGTGTAAAACCACCCTCAGAAGCATCGGATCGCGTATCACAATCTCGGCATGGAGCCACGAGTATGAGCGAATCAGCCAGTGGTAAAGCCAGTCTTGCAGACTTGTCTGATCAAGTTACCCTGCCTGTTGCGCAAATAAAACAGTCTCACGACCTGGCGCTCGCAGTTGACGATGTGGGTGATAGCGGCGCACTGGCGGTTGTGCCGATAGTTGCTGCGCTGAAGATCGGTGATTCCGTGACCTTACACTGGAAAGGTTTCTATGAGGTTTTTCCTCCGATCGAATGGTCCGATAAGTTTACGGTTGATGATGCAAGTGTCAAAGGTCCTGCGCTATTTAGTATAGAACGCTCAAATGTATTAATCATTGAAGACGGTTATGCCGAAATAAACTATCAGATAGATTTCGCAAGCGGCGCTGAATCTGATGAGTCGCCCGTGCAAACAGTGCACATTGTGCCGCCTGTTGCAGCACGTCTCGAAGCCCCTTATATCGACGGCCACGACTCGAGCCTGCCGATAGATCCCGGGCGTTATCCCGAAGGCATCATTGTGCAATTCGTGGCTTATCCCGGCATGCAGCTTGACGATCATGCCGTGCTCTACGGGGATGGCGTTCCAGCCGCTGGCTGCGTCGTCATGGCATTGCCCATTGACGCCACGCATATTGAAACCGGCGCGGTAGCGTTTGCAATTGGCCCCGAATGGCTGTTGGCCAATCAAGGCGAAAAGGTGGCGGTTTTCTATCAGTACGCCCGGCCCGGCGTTGCTGCGACGAGCGAAACGCTGAGTCTCAGCGTGCTGCTGCCCCTGGATCTGTCGCCTCCCGTGGTGGAGAAGGCGCAGGCCGAGGGCCTTCCGGGCCAAAACGAGGGCTATCTGCTTGCGCGTGACGCGACGGTAGGCGTTTATGTCAACGTCAGCGAGTCGGTACTGATCGAGGAAAACGATGGCCTCGCAGTGCATTGGCAGGGCCATCCCTCTGGCGGGCGGCATATTGCGCAGACGCCGGTCAGTCCCGACGTCAGGAGACGTTTCCTTGTGCCTGCCAGCGCGGTTGCGGCCAATATGGGCGGGGACAGCAAGCGTTTTGACGTGTTCTACCGCTTCACACCTTTCAACGGTCACGCCCAGGATTCCCGACCCTTTCATTTACGTATCCAGCCGCTGGATCAGGAGCGGTACCCGACTATCCAGTGGCCCAGGTTGGCGGGCGCCGCCACGTTGTCTTTGAAAACCGTGGCGGTCAGTGGTGAAGATCTGGAGCTTGGCCAATGGCCATTTATGGCTGAAGGGCAACTGGTCACCATTGAGGTGAGCGGCGTGGCCGCTACCGGCGCCCCGACCCGAATCATTGTCCGCGACGCGCAGGGCGTGTCGGAAACGGAAATGACCCAAAGAAAAGTGACGAGCAAGTTAGCCCGAGCTTTTCTGCAAACATTGAAGATCAATGAGTACATGACCGTAACCCCGCGAATCAGTTTTGATGGTGGGGAAACCTATTTTTGGCTGGCAAGCAATAACGGCGTGAGACTTGTTGATTGAATGTTCAACGGCTGCGACCGTCCATGGAGGAAAAGGCGATGAGGCTTACAGTTGAAGCACTACTAACCGAGATGCGCAAAGAGCTATTCACAGTTGGCTGGAATGCGATCGTAGTTTATGACCGAGCCAGGACCAACAAGGTGCTGGCGCAGGAATATATAGAACGGTTTTCTACAGAATCCTATTTTCCGCCGTTGGAGGGCCCTGTCCCGACGACAGAGAATGAAATTGAGTGGGTCTATGACTATATCGTGGACGCGCCACGGCTTTCGTTTGAAAACGCCAATATTACCGAATCAAAAGCGATGCTGACCATGAAGGTCTTGGGCGGTACACAACTTTCCGTGGCAACAGAATCAGGACGAATAGCCACCGTGGTCCGGGTGGCCGCTTACGATTCGCTGCAAGGACCTTTACTCACCATGATTATCAATCTCATGTTGGCTGAGGGCAGCGTCAATAGTCTTGGCCAGGTAACGCTTGATCTTAAAACAGGTGAGTCGCCGTTGCTGTATTTCTTTGGGCCCACCAAAAACCAGCGAGAGAAGGGCGGGGTGTTCATGTTGAACAAGTTCAAGGCTCTGGAACCATTGATTACAGTTTTTGTGCTTAATGAAATAGGCAAACAGGATGACCAGTTCCTTAAACCCAAATATTTTACATTCAGGACTCATCCTGAGCCGGGCGCGAGCCTCGCTCGTGCTGCGAATTTTGGCGAAGGGGCGGTCTTGAACTTCATTACCATGGAGGGTGAGGACAATGGAAAAATTCCTGCGACCAACGAAGATTTGAAGTATCTGATCCCGGCAGGTAATTACTCTGCTTCAACGCTGCTTGGGCAGGATTTTATGCTAGTCAAGATTTTAGTCGAAGGCTTCAAGAAAATGACACCAGGCCTCCTCTACGTGACAACTGGCCAGCCTGGAAGCTTCATTGAAAGTATCAAGCTGACCAACGGTTTATATACCACTAAGCCGATTTCTACCTCACTGCCAAATTTTTCCAGCTTGAGCCTGGATGGCTTCGGGTTGTCCATGGGTAACGTATATGAGGGATTTACGCTAACTGTCGATAGAAGCAGTGGCCTTTTTAAAATCGACTGGAAGAGAAGCGCCTTACAAAATTGCTCAATAACGCCTAATGGCCAAAGCAAGCTTGACGGCACTCTTATGGCGTCATGGGAACTCACGCAACAATTCAAATTCACGCTGCGCGACGCATCTGGAGAATTGGCCCTGGAACCTGTCGAAGCTGGCAAGATCAGGCTGTTTAAAATTGCTCCAGGTACCACTACCTGGCCACCAGTTGTCCAGGAAAGTTTCGCGGAAATTGTTGAATTTCTTGAAACTGAACTCGCCGCTGCGCTGGAGAGCTGGATACCCCTGTTTACTTCAGCGGTTGAGGAAGTTGATGTCTTCAGACTCAACAGCCTGTTATTCAAAAGCGTAAATATTGTGCGTTTTACCAGCGCCCATTCGCCAGGCGACCTGGCGCTATTTGGAGAACTTGCGCCCCATCTGGATGAATTCTCCATTCTCCCGTTGGAGCCTGTCATGGGGGCAAGTGGAGCGCTGACTTTCAATACAGATCCACCAGGTGTCACGGGGGTAAGCTGGGAGGTGCTTCCTATTGAAGGGGGAGATGTTGCTAAGGGAACGATAGTCGGTGACGCGGCGACCGGCACCGCTATTTATACCGCGCCGTTACAAAGCGACATCGAAAGTTTGTTTCTTCGGGAGCGAGTCATCGGGACGAAAGGCGAGTTCCGCAGCTCTGCTCTGGTGACGATTGTCACCCGATCCATTGCCATCAATCCTATGGTTCAGTTCTGCAATGCCCGAAAAAAAGACGGGGAAGTG
Organism: Pseudomonas sp. DSP3-2-3; assembly: GCF_049898225.1. NCBI lineage: Bacteria > Pseudomonadati > Pseudomonadota > Gammaproteobacteria > Pseudomonadales > Pseudomonadaceae > Pseudomonas > Pseudomonas sp. DSP3-2-3. The sequence goes on from NZ_JAFCXH010000007.1 coordinate 76,425, forward strand.
CAGAGCCGTGAGGTCGCCGCAGGAACCTTGGGTGTTGCTGCAGGCTTGCAATGGACTGTCGCCGGTAACACCGGGTCAACGGTCGTGGAAAGCACACTTGAGGGCGGCGACCATACCTTCATTGCCTGTGACGAGTCTGATGACAACACAGTGGCCTATACCCTCGACGAAATAGTAGTAACCGATCCGGTATATGGCAGCGAGTCAAGCTGGGTGCTGGTGATACACAAAACCCCCACTGGCGAAATCCTGATAGATAACACCGTGTCGTTGCCACCAAATAAAGTGAAGCTGGTGGTCGACGGCGGCGCAGGTCCTATGCCAGATGTGATATGGACACTGATGAAAGGCAGTGGCTCTTTCGAGGAGAGCGATGAAGAGGGGGTATTTACAATCGATCCTGGCGGATCCTGGCGTTTCGCACTGATAACCGCTTTGGTGAAAGCCCCCAGTCCGGCATGGCCAGATATGACGGCCCATTTTATCTTGCCGCTGCCGCTGGTTGATATTCCGACTTTGGTAACTGCGTTGGAAAAGTCGTCGATTTACTTTAAAAACGTCGCTCGCCTGGGTATGGACGAAGCGGCCCGCGTTGCTGAACTGGAAAGGTGATTATCATGAGTAATCGATCAGTAGCCAGTATCCTCGCCAAGCTCAATGAGCGCTCCCAGTCCCACGGCTGGAATGCCATTGTGGCTTACGATAAGGCCTGTGCGAATACGATACTCGCTCAGGAATATATATCCAGGTTCAGCGCCGACAGTTACCTCACGCCCATCACTGCCAAGATTCCCTCTACGCAGGATGAGCACGAGTATGTAGTGGATTTCGTTCTTGATCGTCCGCGACTGTCATTCGAGAAGGCCTCGGTTAAATATTCAACGGCGAAGTTGGTGGTGAAAGTCGTCGGCGGGTTGCACCTCACCTCCCGCGAGCCCATGGGTAAGCCTGAAGAATTGATCAGCCTGGCTGCTTACGACACTTTGGGCGGGCCTGAATTGCGAATGGCTATGTCCCTGAACGTGTTATTGGGCACCGTTGATATCGAGGGGCGCATCGCGTTTGACCTGTCCAAGGGAACGGAAATCACCTTGACCTACTCGCAGGACCCGGACAAGCGTCGACTGGGGGGTGAATTTTTTCGGGCCTATTTCGAAAAACTGCCTGATGAGCAAAAGATATTTGTCCTCAATGAGATCAAAAGTTCAGAAGCGCAGTACCTGAATCCCGCCAATGTCCAGATCCGCACCCAGTCCGCAGCTCTTGGCGCTGGCGATGACACGGATGATGGTTCAGGCGTAATCCTGATGTTCATCACCATGAAGGGCGAGGACTACGGTACGTTTCCGGAAGCCGACACCGACCTGGCTTATCTGATTCCCGATGACGCCGCAACTCCCTGTACGACCGCGATTCTGCTGGACAACGCATTCTTCATGCGCAAGTTCGTGAAAGAAGGCTTTCAGTTGATGACGCAATCGACGGAGCCCTGCGAAATCGAAACCACCTACACAGACCCTAAGGCAGGGTTTGTTGCCAGCATGAGCCTTGTGGAGGGGACGCGCAAAGGGGCTTCTGCTACCAGTTCGCTGCCCCATTTCCCCTATCTTTATCTTAGTGGACTTGATACGCCGATGGCCGAGCAGGACACCAGTGGACAACTGGCGGGCAGCGCCAGCTTTAAGCTGACCTTTGAAGGTGACGCGTTCACCATGGAGTGGACGGGGCAAAAGCCACAGGCCATCACTATCAGAACAGCAGGCGACGTGACTCACACCTTTCCGTTGCCCGCGTTTTGGATGTGGCGCAGACGCTACGTCTTCCACATTGATGAGGCTTCCAATGACATGACATGGGTCCCTGCGCCCGAAGATGACCAGACGTATTACAAGGTAACCCCGGGTGACTATGCAGGGATTGTGGATGTGGCCGAACATTTCGGGGAAGTCAGCGGTTATGTCGAAAATCTGTTGTGCGAGCAACTGCAAAGCTGCGTGGACGACTTTGTCTCGCCATTGAAGAATGTGGACGTGTTCCGGCTGAACAGCATCTTGTTCAGGGACCATCATGTCATGCGCTCGGTGAGCGCCTATTTGCCTGGCGACGTCATTATTTTCGGAACCACCGGTGCCGACGTCTCGGCGTTCACGCTCAGCCCTGTTGAACCGCTGTCAGGGCCGGGCGAAGGCGTGCAGTTTGCCGTGTCGCCTCCGACCACCGGACTGGAATGGGATGTCGAGCTTGTCCCCGGCAGTGCTGGCAAACCTGGCATTTTCGACGCTAAAACGCTGATCTACACCGCACCGCAAGCCGCTGATATCGAGGGTTTCTTCAGTCGCGTCAAAGTCACTGCCAGGAAGGGCGGGTATTCGAGTTCCGCGCTGGTGACCGTGGTGGTTCGGGATATTTCCTTCAATCCGTTGGTAGCGGAGTGCGGGACCGGGGAACGGCGTGAAATGTCGGCTCGAGGCAGGACGCCTGGAGCGCTTGAATGGTCAATCGCCGGGCCTGAAACGGGATCCGATATTGTGCCGAGCAGCCTCCCGGAAGGCGATCACACCTACATTGCTCCTCCTAAGGTGGAGAAGCCGGCTTCCCTTTTTACGGTGGAAGAAGTGCAAGTGAAGCAAGGCGCAACGATCTATTCGTCTTACGTGCTGGTCATTCACCGACCTGCCACCGGTTTTATTACTATCAAGGAGGACGCGGAGCTGGAAGAAGGGCAACTGCAACTAGAGGTAGATATCGGCAACGGGCCTGTCGTGGATCTCAAGTGTACATGGACGCTACAGAAAGGCAGCGGGAACATTGATGCTGCAACAGGCCTTTATACTATTGATCCAGCAAGTCCACATCGCTTTTCGTTGATAACTGTGGAAGTTGAACCGCCGCCGGGTTTCCCCAGTGCCGGAGCGTTCATCATTTTGCCTGTGCCCTACGTTGACTGGAAAGCTATCAAGGAATTGCCCGATCAGTAACCGGCTTGCGTTCACCCATTCACAGGAGTGTTAGTTATGCTTTCCAACTCATTAGACAACCTGCTTGCCCGGCTTGAACAAGGAAATGTAATGTCCGGATGGGGAGCCATCCTGGCATTCAGTCGAACGGAGTTGAATCGTCTTATTAAAGATCAATATATTCGGGGCTTTGAGGACTTACATTTTTTGCTGCCCTTCAGCGAAACATTCCCGGTCGGGAATGTTGGTGATAACAGTGAGCGTGTCGAACTTCGGGCTATTGTCCTGGGTGTGCCGATGCTCTCATTTGAGTCAGCTTCACTGAACCAGGCAGTATTGACGCTGACCATGAATATCGTCGGTGGCACATTCACGACTTTCAGAAACCCCGCAGGCGTGCCGCCAACCGTGTTGAATTCGTTCAATATCAGCGAAGCAATGGGTTTTAAGGTAAGCATGCAGGCCAATGTCAACAGTATTGTTGGTGAAGTTGACAGCAGTGGCATCGTTACCCTGGATTTAGCCCTGAGCAGCGAGGTCACTTGTAACCTTGGCAGTGTTAAAACAGTCCAGGACCAGATCGGTGAGTATTTTCAGCGCTATTTCGTCGGCCAGCAAAACTCGCAGCGCCGTTTTGTCCTCGGAATGCTGGAACTGGATAAATACAACCCATTAAGCCCGACAAGGTTTGCGATTCGGGTGCAACGCGCTCCCGGAGCCGATAACCGTCTGGCCGCCAACTTTGGCGACGGGGCCGTGATCGTGTTTATCAGGCTGAAAGTCCAGGATGGCGAGTCCATGCCGGGAACGCCAATCGAAGGTTCCGGTTTCCCCTATCTGATTCCGGATGACCAGACTGGTGGTTTGCCCCTGTATTCGGCCGCCCTGATAGTTGATCAGCGACAGCGGCCTCTGGTCGATGAGGAGCAACTTGATCTTCTCAAAAGCCTGATCTTCCCCAATCAAAACAGGTTCGAAGAGGTCAGTCGTCATGAGCCTCATGACCTGGCGATCTTTGGCAACATCAGAGAATCGACAACCTCAGTAAGCGTCCAGCCTTCTACCGTGATGCTCGGCGCCGGGCAGGAGCAGGCATTCGTTGCCCGGCGTCGCGACGGCTCGGTGATTACCAATGTGCAGTGGGCCGTGAGGAGCCCGGATTTCCCCGGTTCGCTGGGCCGGATAACATCAAGCGGGGGCGTGTATACCGCCAGTTCCCAGTCCGCCATGTACATGAATCGCCTGCCCATGATTGTGACGGCAAGCTACTACGAGGCAGGGGAAGAGCAGAAGGCGTCGGCTTTGGTCCATGAGCGTTTCGAGAGCATGTCTGTCGCACCGCTGGTGCAGATCAGCAGCGGCACCGATCAGACCGCCATTGCCATTCGAGCAAGCACTCTGGGATCGGGGCCCTTGCAGTTCAGAATTCTCGAACCCGCTGCAGGCGCTCGCCTGGAGCCTGTCGACGCTCATCATCAGAACTATTTCCCACCGCCAGTTGTGCAGCCCGAAGCCATTCTGGTGCAGAAAATCCAGATCAGCGCTCCGGGCGGTGAGCTGGCGATAGCGACCATCGTGTTGCTGAACAAGCCAAACTATCTGGAACTTGAGCCTTATTATGTGAGAGGACTGCGTCCACGGGAAACGGTAGAGTTCAAGCAGCTGAATGACCAGATCGATCCGGCCTTGCTTGGCTGGCGCGTTCTGGGCGAGGGCGAAGTGGAGAGTGGTATTTTCACTGCGCCTGCAACCCCGACATCAATGATCAGCGTGGTGGTCTGCGAATTACCCTCGCCCGGCCCGGGATGGCCAGCTCAATACGGCTACAGCATTGTCAATCTGCAGCTGCTTGAGATCGAATACATTCCCCCTCGCTGGGAAGAGCTAGCGGAGTTTTCCATCAGCGCGCCCAATAGCTCGCCAGGTGTCCCCGCACAGGGTTATGCCAACGGTTTTCAGCAGATTCCCATCGTCATCACTCTGGAAACCAAGACCATCGAAGTCGACGGCCAGCAGCTTCACATACCGGTCAGCGATGTCGAGTTGTCAACCTTGCGCCTGGTGGAAAAGTTCAGCGATGGCCATGTCAGGTTTATCGATGATCTTCAGGAGGGAATCGAGTACGGCAGTGATCTGCCCTATGCCGCTCACACCCGCTCCAATCGTTTCAGTTTGTACTCATCAACGTTTGCAGGAAAAAATGCCCGGCGTGCGCTACCTGCGCCTAAAAACAACGGCACGCGCTATCGTGAACTGTATGTCCATATGGCGGTTGAGGGCAGCAGGACTTTCTATGCAGAGTTTCAGGCTGATGACGGGACAACCTGGCGCTCCAATGGCGCAGACATAGGGGGTGAAGGCGAACTCACGGTGCAGGGGATCAAACCTCCGGTCCTGAATGCTGCTCATTATGAACTGGTGCGTGACCGCGCCTTCAATGGCGTGGGTAATGATGGTGATCCTGATAAACCGGATCCTTTCAGTTTTTACCTGGATTCGATTGATTACTGGCATTTGAGCTATATGCGTTTGGGCACCTATCCCGTGTTGTTCGCAACGTTGAAGATAGAGAGCAATACTTCCACTGTTCAGTGGGAGAGCGAATACCTTGAAGAAACATTTTTTAGTTACACCGGCTATGCATTTTACCCCGCCCCTTATAGAGGCAGTAACGCGCCTCCCGATGGATTGTCGTTTGATATTTATTATCGGGCGCTGTTAAGCGTTTTATCGCTGGATGAAGTTGATCGAAGAATTGTAGCGGGTAAAGAACCTTCGCCGGGGGAACTGATTGTCAGTCTGCATCGGGTACCGGATATGACGTATTGGCATGATGGAATGGCGGGAGGCGATGAGCAGAAAATGTTCAGACGTATTCTGGATCGCCCGGTCATTTTTGTCCTGCTTGATGAAGAGGGTAACCGTCACCGTGTGCAAATTGGATTTGATGCACCAACGATTGACGATAGTCGTAATCGGCTGATGCTCAATCTGCAATAGCTCAACGGAGCCAATGATGACTACTTCAAGCGTTATTCATTCCAATGCATTCAATTTCATGAGTTTCATGATGGTCGGGGTCGATCCGCGCACGGGCCAATACACCGTGTCCGTGGACATGCCGGAACTCAAAAGCAACCGACTCTGCGGTCCGGCCGTGCCGCTGCAGTTGCAGTTCAACCCGCTGAACGTGATCGATTCCGGCTTCGGCATGGGCTGGAACCTGAACCTGTCGCAGTTCACGCCTGAAGACCAGATGCTGGCCCTGAGCAGCGGCGAGAATTTCAAGGTCACCGGCAGCGGAGGCCAACCGGACATCAAGGAGAAAAAACTCGACACGTTCCACTTTCATGACGAGGGCAACGAGACTTACCGCGTGGTGCACAAGTCCGGACTGGTGGAAACCCTGGTCACCGGCGGCAGCAGCAAGCAACGGGTCGCCTTGCCCCGCACGATCCGCTCGCCTTCGGGCCATGCCGTCAGCCTGACGTATGTCCCGTTCAACGGCGGCCAGTTGTTGCACACCGTCAGCGATGCCTTCACCCCCCTGCTGCGCGTCGAGCGCGATCCCGGCGGTTCGTTCGTCAAACTGCACCTGCATCCGGACAGCGGGCCCGACGGCGCGCCGCTGGCGACTTTCGAGATGAAGCTCAATGGCGACGGCGAGGTCACCGCCATCATCCTGCCGACGCCGGAGAAAGCTTCCTGGCGTTTCAGCTACAAGCAGGTGTTTGGCCGCACCTGCCTGGTTGAAGTCCAGACTCCGGTGGGCGGTCGGGAAACCATCGAGTATTTCGATCAGGGCCACGTCTTTCCCGGCACGCCGCGCGACCCATTGCCCCGGGTCAATCGTCACCGCAGCTACCCCGGTTTTGAGCAACCCATGATCGAGGTGGACTACAGCTACACCGACAACAACTTCCTGGGTCACAACGCCCTGCAATACTGGGACGACAATGGCGAGGATAATCTTTATAACGTCGATCATGACTATGAATATGGCTCGGTCGCCATCTTGCAAGACGGCAGCAATATCCTGCGCACGGTAGCCCGCACGTTCAACCGGTTCCACTTGCTCACTGAAGAAGTCACGACGCAGCAGCACTGCGTCAAACGGGTGCTGACCGATTACCACGCCGAAGACACCAATTTCGACGATCAACCGCCACAGTTCCAGCTGCCGAAAACCGTCACCACCCGCTGGGAACTGGACAACGATGCCAACCGGTTGCGCATCGAGGTTGAAAGCACTGAGTACGATGAATCCGGCAACCTGACCAGACAGGTCCAGGCCAATGGCATCTGTGAAACCTTCAGCTATTACCCCAAAGACGGCGCCGAGGGTTGTCCGCCGGACCCGGAGGAGTTTGTACGCAACCAGCACGAACACACGACGTATCCGGCAACATCGGACTACGGACACGCCGCCACTTTGCGCAACACCTTCGCCTACCAGCTGCTGCCCCCGCTGGAGAATGCCACTGGCGCCGGCAGTTGGCTGGTGCTCGCCGAGGAAACCCTGACCAGCAGCGACGACAACCATGTCGCTGCGCTGCAATACACCCAGCGTGACTATTACGACGCACCGCAAGACCCGGCGGTGCATGGCCGGGCAAAAAGCCGAAGCGAAACCCTCAAAGGCAAAACCTCGACCACCAGGTTCAGCTACAGCACACCCCTGAGCGCCCTGGCCGGGGAGACCGTGGATCAAGTTGTTGAAACTTTGACCGCGTTTGATGGCGCGGCTAAAACACTGACCCGCCAACATTCGTTGCTCAACGGCGAAGTGCTGCTGGACTATGAAAACGACACCGATGTTCAGATCAGTTACGTCTATGACGTCCTGGGCCGGGTCATCGAGGAAACCGTCGCGCCCGACACCGAGTTCGCCGCGTCACGTCAATACGCCTACGCCTTGACCTCGCTGGATGGGCAGCAGGCAATCCAGGAGAGGGTGGACGTCAAGGGCGTAAGGGTGCGCACCAAAGTGGATGGCCGGAACCGCGCCATTCTTGAAGAGCGTCAGGATCGGGATGGCGAAAAGCCTGAGGTCTATCGCCGCACCTACCTCGCGGGCCACGACGTCTTCGGCAATATCGTCGTAGAGACCGACTGCGACTGGCTGGGCACGGAGGAATTGGCGCTGCGGCGTCTGTTCGAATTTGACGACTGGGGGCAGCAGCTGAGTGTGAGAGGGCCGGACGACGTCGTGGAGTATACGCAGACGGACCCGATCGGAACCCTGGCATCCAAAGGGCCGATCACCCGCAGTTGGCGCCAGGAACCTGAGGACCCAGAGGCGGAATACGCAATAGGCGGGGTCACCGAAACCTGGCAAACCCTGTTCGAAAAACCCGGTCGGGTTGAACGCTTCGATACACAGGGGAAAAGCCTGAGCGTGCATCAGTATTTTTATGACGGCTTGGGTCGGACCGCCAGGGAAGTCGATGCGCGCACCAACACAACGCTCTTTGCTTATGACGCCTTTGACCGGCTGATCGAAAGTACCTTGCCCGGCGGTGCCGTGGTCAAGCGCACCTATGCCGAGCACAGTGAGGATGATCTGCCGACCAGCATCAGCGTCAATGCTATCGAACTGGGCACTCAGTTATTTGACGGGGTGGGGCGTAAAACTGAATCGGTTGTCGGCGGGCGCAAGCAGGTGTTCAGCTACGACCCTGGCCAGTCCCAGCCCAGCAGCGTTACCACGCCCAGCGACCAGCTAATCACTTACGATTACTTGCCCTCGCTGGGTGATGAGCCGTTGCACCGCTATCTCCCCGATAACCTCACTGCGCAGTATGACTACGACAAAAAAGATGCACGGCTGCTCAGTTGTGCGGAGTCAGCTCAGGAGCTGGAGCGCAGCTATTTCAGCACTGGCGAACTCAAAAGCGAGACATGTCGGCAGTCCGGCGGCGATCCGCAGAGCATGCACTATGTCTACAGCCTCAATGGCCGGCTGCTGCAATACACGGACGTACTGGGTCAGATCCAGAATTATCGTTACGACCGGGCCGGACGCCTTGAGAGCACCAATCTGGCAACGCTGATCTCGACCTTCAGCTATGACGCTTTGGGACGGTTAAAAGAGATCGACACCCAGGAGGGCGATCGCAGCCTGGCGACAACGCTGCACTACGATGCGCTCGGCCGCGAGATCCGGCGTGAGTTCGACCTCAGTGGTATAAGCCAGAGCCTGGAGCAGGAGTACAACTCAGTCGATGCGGTGATCCAGCGCACACTGAAAGAAGGTGACACGCTGTTGCGCGACGAAACCTACGGCTATGATCCGCGCGGCCGACTGGAACTCTATACCTGCGATGGCGGCCAACTGCCAGTCGATCCTTACGGCCAGGCCATTACCGGGCAGGTGTTCCAGTTTGACGCACTGGACAACCTGACGTTGGTGCGCACCAACTCGGTCAACGGCAACAACCTTGCCAGCTATAGCTACGACACTCTGGACCCGACCCAGCTGCGGCGCATTACCAACAGTGACAGCGCGCGTTACCCGGCTGAAATCCTGCTGGATTATGACGCCGATGGAAACCTTATCCTCGACGAGCAACAGCGTACGCTGACGTACGACGCGCTGGGGCGGCTGATGACAGTCAGCGTACCAGGTGACGGTGCCCAGAGCGATTATCACTATGACCCGTTGGATCGGGTCGCCAAGGGCGGGCCAAACGATACCGACCAGCAACGCTTTTATCGTGAGGGTGAACTTGCCAACCAGGTCGATGGGAATCTTGCCCGCACGTTCATGCGCGGCGCGGATCAGTTGTTGGCCGAGCGACACGGCGACGGCGCGGTATTGCTGGGTACCAGCCTGCAACAAACCGTCCTGAGCGAGATCTCGCCGGGGGCGCCTGCCAACGATATTGTTTACAGCGCTTACGGCTACGGCACTGGCGAAAGCCCGATTTCCACGGCCTTGGGGTTCAATGGCGAGCTCAGTGAAGGCGACAGCGGATGGCAATTGCTGGGCAATGGCTACCGGGTATTTAATCCTGCGCTGATGCGCTTTCATAGTCCCGACAGTTTGAGTCCATTTGGCGAGGGCGGTTTGAACGGCTACATGTATTGCAAGGGAGATCCGGTGAACCATAGCGATCCGACGGGGCACTTCGGCCTTGGCATCCTTTCTTTGGTGTTAGCTGTAGCCGGAGCAGGCGCAATCGTTGCTGGTACGCAGGTCGAAGACCAGACTACCAAAAGTGCGTTGTATATCGTGGGTGGGATCGCGTTGTTTGGGGCCGCTGTTCTGGGGGTTGGGAGGGGAGCGACGCAGATGTTTGGGGGGAAGAATCAGTACTCTGCAAAGCCTGGTTGGATGCAGCAGCGAAAATCATCCAGCGGGGGTTCTGCCGGCGGGAGTTCGGCTAAAACAACCCCTCCACCCAGCCGTGCAGCTCAGACATCATCCGGCCCTAATCGGAAGCGTGTGCGTTGGGAAGTTCATCCTGAAGATCCGAATCGCATCGTACCTGTAAACCCAAAAAAATTCAGACGCACTTGAGTATCTTAAAATGAACTTATTAAGAAAAAACGGAATTAATAATGAATCCTCAATATAGCAACTCGAAATAACCATAATCTCGAATTGAAGTAGTGGGTGCCTGATCATGCTGGCTATAAACCGGTCGGTATAGGCGCATGCTGAAAACCCACAAACCTAGTAGTTCTACTAGTATCGCAGCTGCGGTTTTAGTAGTTAACTGGTCTTCAACTTACCGCTGCCGACAGGATCAAGCGGCATAAGTGTTGACCATCACTCATGTAAGGAGAACATGACATGGCTTTCTCGGAAGCAAGACGCAGGGCGCAACAAGTGCGCGATGACTATCGCAACGCACGAGTCAAACAGTTGATTGAGGCGGGGCCACCGGAAGTTCTGCTTCCTCCAGGTTTGCCTGTCGGTGCAGTCATTGATCCAGCGGACGGTACATTGAACAAGGACGTGCTTACGGCCGATCTTGCCATAAGCATGGCGGCATGGAGCGATATGCCCCCGGAGGGTCGGACTTCTGTTGTCGAAGTTCAATGGGCAAGGACTGATGGCCCCGGTCTTCCAGACGATAGCTGGTACGAGGTAGTCGACACTCAAAATGTTGTCGGACCTGCCCCTCTGTTCCCATTGGCATTGAAAGTTCCCAGCGCCAGATTGGCGCAGGACGGTAAATATTACTTGCGGCTGGCAATGCATCACTATAACGCGGGAACTACGCTGTATTCCGAACCTGTACCGCTCATTTGCGACAGCGAAGGCCCTTATCGTCACGAGACGCCGGCGGCGATGATATTGCCGGTTCCTCCGGAAATAACCGATGCCTATCTGGCTGCCAACGGTGACAAGGTAATCGGTGGTATTCCTGAATATGATGATTATCAACCTGGGGACAAGGTGGCATTTTATTGGGGGGCGTTGCCGCCCCCTGAGAAGCCTGAAGATGTGGTGCCCATTGGCGTGATTGATGTTAACGGCACTTGGCCGTTTCCAGTGGAATTCACCGGGGACACGATTCGCGCGGCCGGGGACGGGCCTTGTTATGCGTTGTATGTGCTGGTCGATAAGGCCACCAATGCCAGCAAATTATCAGGATACGCCCCACTCAAAGTGGCCTTGGGTCCTTTGCCGACTGGTCTTCAGCTTCCCAAAGTACCGCCGGACGACGATCTGGTCAGTCTGAAGGACGCCATTGCCGGCGTCGATGTCGTGATAGAAAGCTTCATCGGCTACAAAAGCAGCGATACGATTGATGTCACCTGGGGGACGACGGTTTTACCCGGCGTTCCTGTAGGCGGAGGCAGTTTTCCGATAGCGGTCAGAGTGCCGTCTGATGTCCTCAAGAATACCTTCGGCGCTGGAACTGGCCCGACAGCTACAGACGTCAGTTATGTGGTGACTCGTGGTGGGCTTGCTTCCGAAATCAAGGCGATAACTGTCCAGGTAGACTTTTCCGTCATTGGTCCGGACCCCGACCCCGATCCTTGGCCAGATCCAGTCAATGACAAGTTGCCGCTCGCGGAGGTTTACGGAGCGGTGTCAAACGTACTCAATGAACTCACTAGGGCGGATGAGGGCAAACCCGCGACGCTCAAGTTGAAACTCTACGAACCACTGGCTGCAGATCAGGTCATCAGTTTCTACTGGAAAGGTGGGGAAGTGCCGGAAGCGGAGTACACGGTACTTGGCACCGACGCGCCCGGGAACGAAATCTTAGTGATCATACCCTGGTCGTACATTGAGCAAGCCTTCAATCATCCTGAATTGCCCGTGCATTATCGAATCAGGGCCAGCGCTGATGCTGAAAACGAGCAGCACTCCAGGGACACCCTGGTCAAGGCGAACGCCGTGACACTCAAGGCGCCCGCTGCAGCGTTCGAGGGGCTCCAAACCGGCCCGACTGGGGATGAATTCCTGAACTGCGAGTCCTTGTATGCCGACCCCGCCAATCCCGTTGATAACCCCGCGATTCGAGTCAAGGTTCCCGATCTGACTCAGCCTCCATTCGGTCTGGCAGCTGGCGCCATTATCAGCATGAAGTGGCGAGTGGTAAAAGGTTACACGGGTGAAGACCCCATAGATGCAGTTGATTTTGATGAAAACATAACGCTGGGCACCGAGTACCCTGCTACAGGTTTCATCTGGAGGATTGAGCCTTATGCCGATTACATTCTTCCTATCTACGCCGCCTCGCAGGACGGTCGGGGACGGGTAACTTACTCGTTTATTCTCAATAGTGAGACGGTGACTTCCACACAGATTGAAGCATTCGTCGCGATGCATACCGGTGTGGGGCCATGCCCTATATCACCACCGCCGCGCAAAGTTTGAATCTGAACGTTGTAATACTGTTGGTGAACTGACTGATGCTGGTTCATAACAATGACGACGGGTTGCTGCCAGGTTAATCGGCATGCCTGTTTAATGGCTTATGGATCGGTTCGAAATAAATAGCGGTTGATTTATTTCGAATTCAGCTCGTGGCAAGATATTAGCTGTTCAAATCCCTTTTCAGTTGTGGTATTGGGGCGATGACTGGCTGCAACTGTAGGAAAGTTCAGCTAGTATTTGAGGAAATGTCCTACATTGATTTGAGAAGTTGAAGAGTAGGCTTTCGATGCTTGCAATCAGGGCTGCCCCCGCAGTGCAGCCCTTTGCCGGATTTTTGCAAGTCTCGTTCACTGAAATCAATTAAAGGTATTCGCTAATGTCAGCCATTGGGTCAATTTCCATGACGCCTCTAGCCAGAGGACTCAAACTAAGCATTTTAAGCTCGGCGCTGTTAGTTGCTGATCCAGTATGGGCGCTCTTTGTTGATCGCCCCCTTACTATTAACGAGAACACGGTCTTGCAGGACTATCAATTGACCAGCAACGGACAATTGACGTCAAACGGCGCCACGACGGACAGAATAACCATGGTTTCGGGTGCCAAGTTGGTACTAAACGGAACTACTGTTTCCAGCGACTCGATAGCGATCCGGATGAACGGCGGTGACAGCACCATCACCGGCAGCAACATCAGCAGCTCGATTCAGGGGATGTCGGTCGGCCAGGGGGCTGCGGGTGACGGCGCAATAGCGCGTGTATACGGCAGTCAGATTTCGGGGGTGGCACGTGGGGTAGTGGTCGGTCCCGAGTCAACGCTTTATCTGGAAAACAGCACTGTTTCCGGAACCGGCCCAAACGGATTCGGTATTGATCTGTTTGAAGGCAATCTCCAAGCGGTAGGTTCGACCATCAGCGGAACCCGGGACGGCGTGACTTTCCTCAGCATTCCCGGCTCTGGCGCAAGCGCAAGCATGGATCTGAACGGCTCCCACGTAACAGGTCAGACCGGCTCGGCCATTGTCCTGCGCGACTCGGCCGCAGCACAGATCAACGTCACCAACGGCTCAACGCTGACGGCTGGTAACGGTACCCTGCTGGAAGTCACCAGCGGCTCCACTGCCAACATGACTGTCGACAACAGCATGCTGACGGGTAACGTCGTGGTGGAAGGTGGCGGCACGGCCAACCTGACCCTGCAGAATCAGGCCAGCCTGACCGGCCGGCTGGACAACGTTGCCAGCCTTGCGGTCAACAGTCAGGCCCAGTGGGTCATGGTCGGCGACGGCGAAGTCGGCCAGTTGGCGCTGAACGGTGGCACCATCAAATTCGGTGATCCAACGGCGTTCTATCAGCTGTCGGTGGGTTCACTGTCGGGTAACGGCACATTTGTGATGGATGCCGATTTTGTCACCGGCGAGCATGACTTTCTCAATGTCACCGGCGCAGCCTCCGGCACCCATACGCTGTTGATAGGCAGCAGCGGCGCGGACCCGCTCGCCGAAAGCGAAATGCATGTCGTCCACATCGACAGTGGGGATGCGCAGTTCTCGCTGCTTAACGGTCCGGTTGATCTCGGCGCGTTCTCCTATGACCTGGCCCAGCGCGGCAATGACTGGTATCTGGACACCGCAACCAAAGTCATCAGCCCGGGCACTCGTTCGGTGCTGGCGCTGTTCAATACAGCCCCGACCGTCTGGTATGGCGAACTGAGCACCTTGCGCAGCCGTATGGGCGAACTTCGCATGAACGGGGGCAAGGCAGGCGGCTGGATCCGCACTTACGGTAATAAATACAACGTATCGGCGGCGTCCGGCGTGGGTTACAAGCAGACTCAGCAAGGTATTTCCTTTGGTGCCGATGCGCCTCTGCCGATTGGCGACGGGCAATGGCTGATCGGTTTGCTGGGCGGCTACAGTAAGTCGGATCTGGATTTGCAGCGGGGCACATCAGGCGACGTCGACAGTTACTACGTCGGTGCCTACACCACCTGGCTGGACGCTGACAGCGGCTATTACGTTGATGCCGTGCTCAAGCTCAACCGTTTCCAGAATGAATCCAAGGTTCAGCTCAGCGACGGGACTCGTACCAAAGGTGATTACAAAAACAGCGGCGTCGGCGCTTCGGTCGAAGCAGGACGGCATATCAAGCTGGACGACGGTTACTTCGTCGAACCTTACACCCAGCTTTCCGGGGTGGTGATTCAAGGCAAGGATTACGACCTGGATAACGGTCTTTCCGCCGAGGGTGACCGTACCCGTTCGTTACTGGGCAAGGTCGGCGCGACGGTAGGCCGCAATTTCGACATGGGCGACGGCAAGACCATCCAACCCTATGTGCGTGCTGCGTATGCTCACGAGTTCGCGAAGAACAACGAAGTGCAGGTCAACGACAACGTATTCAATAACGACTTGTCCGGCTCGCGGGGTGAACTGGGTGCCGGGATTGCCGTTCAATTGGCCGAGCGGTTGCAGGCGCATGTTGATCTGGACTACAGCAATGGCGACAACATCGAGCAACCCTGGGGTGCGAATTTCGGCGTTCGTTATAGCTGGTAATTAAGGAGTGACAGGGGGCCGCACAGGCCCTTTGTCTTGCGATGGAGAAAATCGATGTCCATTCCCTATGACCAAGGCCCTGACGCGGACTTGCATAAGCCGCCAAAAGTCGAGGTCGCACTCCCGGATATTCAGGGCGGGGAGGCAAACCTGTTGCCCGTCAGCGCCACCCAGGCGGATTTGAAAGTCGCTTTTGAACCGTGGCCTATCCAGGCTCCCGCGCCGTTCTCCGATAAAGTGCAGCTGTTCTGGAACGACGCCTACCTGACTGAAGGCGAGTGGTACTCGCCCATCAATCCTGATGATCTGTTCCTGATGGTCCCGCAAAACCGGCTTGGTGAAGGCGTTCATGTCATTTACTACAGGGTCACGGCTTATAACGGCGCCGTTCTTGCGTCCGAGCCGCTGACCATCACCATCGACAAAACTGCGCCGATCCTGAACCAGACAGATGAACGCCTGGTGTTCCCGCGTTCGGTTGTGGACGACGGAGTAACTGCCTGGTACCTGGAAAATAACGACGACAAAGTGCTGGCTGAAATACCTGGCTATGACGTCATCAAGCCGGGCGACGTCCTGACCTGGTTCTGGGACCGGGCTCCTTTCAGTCCTGAAGAAGTTGATTCAACAGAACTGAGCCTTGCTGACGTCAGTAAGCCTTTGATCATCACATTCGAAGGCGACATGATCCGGGCTCGTGATGATGGGGAGCGTTACGCCTATTATCGAGTGCAGGATCGGGCGGGCAACACGAGCGTCGATGCGCGTCCAGTGATTTTAACGGCAGCAGCAAAGCCTGTGCCGCGTGATCTTCCCTGGCCTGATGTGGACAAGGCTGCTGGTTCGGGCGAGGTCATCAGTCTGGTGCCGGAAAATGTGGCCTTGGGTGCCACGGTAATTGTCCCTGATACCTTCGTATTGAATCCAGATGAAGTCATCTGGGTGCAATGGGCCGAGCCCGGCGCGCTGGGAGCCTTTCGAACCTCAACCCCCGCGCCTGCAAATTCCCGCCGCTACGCCGTTCCCAAGGAGCACGTGGCGCCGCATGTGGGCAAGCGGCTGCCCGTTAAATACGAAGTGGTCGGCCCGAAAGGCACAGAGCCTTCAGCTGTTCGCCAGCTTGAGTTGCAAAAACTGAATATCGATAATTTGCCGATCATTCAGTGTGAAGACCGCACTGGCGGTACCTTGAGCCTGGCTTTGATTCCCGCCAGCGGTGCGCGATTCAAACTGGGCACCTGGACACTGATGGCGACAACCCAGCGCATCACCATCGAATTGACCGGAACGAGTGTGACGGGACAGCCGATCAAGCATACCGTGTTGAACAGCCACGCAGTGACCAGCGCAGAACTGATCAGCGGGATTGGAGCGGCGGGAAACGTCACTGCGCCTAAAACATTCATGAGTCAGCTGAAGCGCAATGCCAGATTCTCGATCCAGGTCTATGTCAGTTTTGATGAGGGGCTAACGTGGCCGTTGCCCGGCGTTCCCAATTTCCCAACCAGCGATGACATCACCCTGGTGGATTGATTGGCCGTGACTCCTTGGTCAAACACGTTCGTCATCGAGTGTTTAGAGCATTCCCTCAACGTGCCCGAACAATTCCTGCACAAACCGCACCCGCTGCTCCGGCGTCTCAATCGTGCCATCCATTGCCAGCTGCTCCAGCCGCGCTTCAACCGCTTGGGTGCGATGAGTCAACCCACAGTCATTGGCGATCTGGATATTCAGGCCGGGGCGGGCGTTGAGTTCGAGGATCAGCGGGCCTTTTTCCTGGTCCAGGACCATGTCCACGCCGATATAACCCAGGCCGCACAGCTCGTAGCATTCGGCGGCGAGTTTCATGAAGCCGTCCCAGTTGGGCAGCTGCACGCCGTCCACCGCGTTGGTGGTGTCCGGGTGTTTGGTGATGATGCTGTTCAGCCAGGTGCCTTTGAGGGTAATCCCGGTGGCGAGGTCAACACCGACGCCAATGGCGCCCTGATGCAGATTGGCCTTGCCGCCGGACTGCCGCGTCGGCAGGCGCAACATGGCCATCACCGGATAGCCCATCAGCACGATGATGCGAATGTCCGGCACGCCTTCGTAGCTGATGCTTTTGAAGATCTGGTCCGGGGTCACGCGGTATTCGATCAGCGCGCGGTCCCGATGTCCGCCCAGTGAATACAGGCCGGTGAGGATGCTGGAGATCTGATGTTCGATCTCCGAATGGCTGATGATCCGCCCGGAAATCGTCCGGTAGCGGTCTTCGAAACGGTCGGCAATGACCAGAATGCCATCGCCGCCCGCGCCCTGCGCCGGCTTGATCACGAAGTCGCTGCGCCCACCGATGATCTCGTCGAGCTTGTCGATTTCCTTCTCGGTGGAAATCACCCCGTACATTTCCGGCACGTGAATGCCGGCCTGGATCGCCCGTTGCTTGGTGATGATCTTGTCATCCACCACCGGATACAGGCTGCGCTTGTTGTACTTGAGCACGTAGTCGGCGTTACGCCGGTTGATGCCCATGATTCCCCTGGCTTCCAGCTCTTTCCAGGTTTTCCACCAGCCGATCATTTCTGCTCTTCCTTGAGGAAGGCTTTGAAGCGCACCAGTTCGGTCAGGCGATAACCGCGATAACGACCCATGGCCAGCATGAAGCCCACCAGAATCAACAACACCGCCGGGAAAGTGAACACGAAGTAGATCAGCTCCGGCACGCTCATGATGATGTGCGCCAACGAGGCTGCGAACAGCGTGCCGATGGCAACTTTCATGGCGTGGCCGCCGCCGCGTTCTTCCCAGGTGATCGACAGGCGTTCGATGGTCATGGTCAGAATCACCATCGGGAACAGTGCCACCGAAAGCCCGCGCTCAAGCCCCAGCTTGTGGCTGAACAGGCTGATGGCCGCGATCAGCACCACCACGAAGGTCAGCACCACGGACAGTCGCGGCAGCATTTGCAGCTTCAGGTGTTCCAGATACGAGCGCAGCGACAGGCCCAGCGCGGTAATGATCGTGAACAGCACGATGCCAAAGCCCAGCTGGGTTTCCCGGAAGGCGAGGGCGATCAGTACCGGCGTAAAGGTGCCCAGAGTTTGCAGGCCGATCAGGTTGCGCAGGATCAGGATCACCAGCACGCCAATCGGGATCATCACCATGATCATGAAGGTCTGCTGGGTTTGCAGCGGCAGGCCGTACAGGGAATATTCGAGGAAGTCCGCGTCAGTGCTGGCGTCGGTCAGCTTGGCCAGACGGATGGCATTCATCTCACTGTTGTTGAGGCTGAAGCTGACCGAGGCTTTCTTGCCGCCATCGACGGTGATCAGGTTCTCGTCACCGGTCCACCACAGCAGGCGGTCCTCCGGCAAACCTTGCTCGCCGGTATCCGGGCTGAAATACAGCCAGTTCTTGCCATTGAAGCTGCGCAGCCACAGTTCAGGGCTCTGCGGCTGATCGGCCACCAGCCTAATGGTGTGGACCTTTTCCAGCGGCACGTGGGCGATGGACAGCAACAGCTCGGTGACCCGCGCCTTGTTGGAGCTCGACGTGTCGCCCGCGAGTAGCAACTTGACGTTGTCATCGGCGAGGTTGTTGACCCGCTTGATGGCTTCAGTGATGAACGTCTCGACGTCCGCCGAGTGCTGGCGAATCGGCGCAAGCAAGGCTTCGGCGGCGATTTTTTCCGGGCCTTCGACGACGATGCTGTCGCGGAAGATCGGACCTTTGATCTTGGCTTTCTCACCGCTGTAGCGCTTGGTCAGCACCAGCCGGTAATACAGCGTCTGGTTGCCAGACACGCGCCGCGCCGACCACGTCACCTTGCGATTGCCATCGACGCGGTTGACGCTCACCCCGTAATTGTTGGAGATGAAGCTTTCATTGAGGCTGATGTAGTCCCGGGCCAGCGGCGGCACGAACATCTGGATCTTGACCGGGTCTTTCGGGCTGGCGACGAACTCGACCTTGGCGTCGATGTTCCACAAGTCGTCAGTTTCGTCCTCGGTCACTGGGATACCCAGCGCCAGAATCTGATACGCCGTGATCGCAATGCCCAGGGTCACCAGCACAGCGATCAGGATTTTCAGATGGAGTGTAAGAGCGCGCATCGATTTACTCGGTGATTTGAGCGGTAATTGCACAAGCGGGTTTGCCCGCTGCGTATTTAAGACTGGGATCGACCAGCGCATCAAAGCGTTTCAACGCTTCGGAGCCGATCAAAAGCGGATATTGGAAAGCACTTCGGTCGGTCAAGTTCACTTCTATGGTGCGTAAAGCGCCACCCATGCACACATCGAGGCTGATCACCGGGCGCGCGGTGTATTTTTTCTCGTCATCGGCATCACGATCATCAGCGCGACGCTTGATCTTGCTGAGCCTGGCCAGCGGCCTTTCGATGGGGTGCGCATGGGCATCATCGATGGCCAGATAAAAGCGTACCCAGCTTTCGCCATCACGCTTGAAATGCTTGATGTCCCTGGCGCTCAGCGACGCCGTCTTGGCACCGGTATCCAGCTTGGCAGCCACTTGCAGGTCGATATCGGTGAGCTCGGCGTATTCGTTCAGGCCGTAGACGGTTTTGTCGCCAGCGACGACAACACCTGTAAGCAAGCACAGGCAAAGGGTAAGGAGGGGCTTGAGATTCATAAATCCTGGTGCGTTTAGAACGATCCTCGGAGCCGTGCGTGCAGCAATAGTGCAGGCATGATCGTCAATCGGGAGAGGAAAATCCGCTGGCATGAGGCCACTAACGGCGGTCATGCGCGGGCGGCATTCTAGCATGAAGGGTTTTGCCCTTACTGCCCGGATTGGAATGCAATTGTGTTGGAAGTTCTATGGTCGCAATGCCTGGCCGTCTGGCAGAAGGGCTTCCGTGGGAGAGGACTTGTCCTCGATACCCAGCCCAGACGACCCCGACACGCCTGACCCACACGCAGTGCTGAAACTACAGCCATCGAGGACAAGTCCTCTCTTATCAAACACGCACAACCGTTGATTGAAATGCTCGTTGGAGATTCTATGTTCGCGGGCAAGCCTCGCTCCAACGGTTCGGATAATTCTGAAAACCGCTGGCATTAGACGATTGTCGACAATCACCTGATTTCATTTGACCGATACCTCGGATATGGCTAGTTTTAGCGCCATGGATTCATAAGGTGTCGACACTATGCTGGATACGGTTGAGGTTATTGCCCCTGTGGCGGACGATTCGGAGACGTTGTCCGAGAACGTTTTTCGGCGTATCCAGGCGGCTATCGTCAAGGGCGAAATCGCGCCTGGCAGCAAGATTTCCGAGCCGGAGCTGGCGCGTACGTATGGCATCAGCCGGGGTCCGCTGCGTGAGGCGATTCATCGGCTGGAAGGGCAGCGGCTGTTGGTGCGCGTTCCGCATGTCGGGGCGCGGGTGGTTTCCCTGAGTCACGCCGAACTGATCGAGCTGTACGAAATTCGCGAGTCTCTCGAAGGCATGGCTTGTCGCCTGGCGGCCGAGCGCATGACCGGCGACGAAATCGATGAGCTGCGTCGGGTGCTGGATACCCATGAATGCGACGCGGCGTTTCAGGCTGGCGTCGGTTATTACCAGCAGGAAGGCGATTTCGACTTTCACTACCGAATCATTCAGGGCAGCGGCAACCGCACCTTGACCCAGATGCTCTGCGGCGACCTTTATCAACTGGTGCGCATGTACCGCATTCAGTTTTCCACGACGCCCAACCGGCCGCGCCAGGCATTTGCCGAACACCATCGCATTCTCGATGCCATTGCCGAGCGTGACGGCGAGCTGGCCGAGCTGTTGATGCGTCGGCACATCGCCGCGTCCAAACGCAATATCGAGCGCCATATGCTCGAACAAGGGGCCCAGGTTCCGGGCGCCGTCCAATCCCCCATCCGAGGTGAGAAATGAATTCCAACAAAAGCACTCCCGGTCAGCGTTTTCGTGATGCCGTCGCCAGTGAAAGCCCGTTGCAAGTCGTGGGTGCGATCAACGCCAACCATGCCTTGCTGGCCAAGCGCGCCGGTTTCAAGGCGATTTACCTGTCGGGCGGCGGCGTAGCGGCGGGTTCACTGGGCGTGCCGGACCTGGGTATCACCGGGCTGGATGATGTATTGACGGACGTGCGACGTATCACTGACGTCTGCGATCTACCGTTGCTGGTGGACGTGGATACCGGCTTTGGCTCTTCGGCCTTCAACGTGGCGCGCACTGTGCGTTCGATGATCAAGTTCGGCGCGGCGGCGATTCATATCGAGGATCAGGTGGGCGCCAAGCGCTGCGGCCATCGTCCGAACAAGGAAATCGTTTCCCGGCAGGAAATGGTTGACCGCATCAAGGCTGCCGTCGATGCGCGCACCGATGACAGCTTTGTGATCATGGCGCGTACCGATGCGTTGGCGGTGGAAGGTCTGGAATCTGCGCTGGAACGGGCTGCGGCGTGTATCGAAGCCGGCGCGGATATGGTGTTCCCGGAAGCGATCACCGAACTGGAGATGTACAAGCTGTTCGCCGCGCGGGTCAAGGCGCCGATCCTGGCCAACATTACCGAGTTCGGCGCCACGCCGCTGTTTACCGTGGACGAGCTGCGCGGCGCCGATGTGTCCCTGGTGCTCTATCCTTTGTCGGCGTTCCGCGCCATGAACAAGGCAGCGGAAAACGTCTACGGCGCGATTCGCCGCGACGGCACGCAACAAAACGTGATCGACACCATGCAGACCCGCATGGAGCTGTATGACGCAATTGATTACCACGTCTTCGAGCAGAAGCTGGATGCGTTGTTTGCGCAGAAGAAATCCTGATGAAATTCATGCAGGAGCGAACTTTGTGGGAGCAACCCGAGTTTATAAATTGCCAATTCCCGAACAAATTCAAAATTGGAGAGAGCAATGGCTGAAGCAAAAGTATTGAGCGGCGCTGGCCTGCGTGGTCAGGTTGCCGGACAAACTGCCTTGTCGACCGTGGGTCAGGCCGGGGCCGGTTTGACCTACCGGGGTTACGACGTCCGCGAACTGGCCGCCGATGCGCGCTTCGAGGAAGTCGCTTATCTGTTGTTGTACGGCGACCTGCCAACCCAGGCCCAGCTGGACGACTATCTGGCCAAGCTGCAAAAGCTGCGTGATCTGCCGCAAGCCTTGAAAGAAGTGCTGGAGCGAATTCCCGCCGACACCCATCCGATGGATGTGATGCGCACCGGCGCGTCGATGCTCGGCACCCTTGAGCCGGAAGTGAGTTTCGATCAGCAGCGCGACGCCACGGATCGGCTGCTGGCCGCGTTCCCGGCGATCATGTGCTACTGGTATCGTTTCAGCCACGATGGCGAGCGCATCGACTGCGTTACCGAAGAAAACTCCATCGGCGGCCACTTCCTGCACCTGTTGTTGGGCAAGAAACCCAGCGAGCTGCACGTCAAGGTGATGGACGTTTCCCTGATTCTCTACGCCGAGCACGAATTCAACGCTTCGACCTTTACCGCACGGGTCTGCGCCTCGACTTTGTCTGACCTGTATTCCTGCGTCACGGCGGCCATCGGCACCTTGCGCGGACCTTTGCATGGCGGCGCCAATGAAGCGGCCATGGCCATGATCGAGCGTTTCAGCTCGGCTGAGGAAGCGGTCAAAGGCACCCTGGCGATGCTCGAACGCAAAGACAAGATCATGGGTTTTGGCCACGCCATCTATAAAGACTCCGATCCGCGTAACGAAGTGATCAAGGGCTGGGCGAAAAAACTCGCCGATGAAGCAGGGGACACGGTGTTGTATCCGGTTTCCGAAGCCATCGACAAGACCATGTGGGAACAGAAAAAACTCTTCCCCAATGCCGATTTCTACCATGCCTCCACGTATCACTTCATGGGCATCCCGACCAAGCTGTTCACGCCGATCTTTGTCTGCTCGCGCCTGACCGGCTGGGCCGCCCATGTCTTCGAACAGCGCTCCAACAACCGCATTATCCGACCGAGCGCCGAATACGTCGGCGTCGAACAGCGCACGTTCGTACCGATCGAACAGCGCTGATTGACTGGAACAGGGGAGCCGCCGATGAGCTCCCCGTCCATCCACCGAATTCCGTGATGAGTCCCCACGCATGAACACTGAACATCGCAAACCGCTGCCCGGCACCCGCCTGGATTATTTCGACGCCCGTGCGGCGGTCGATGCGATCAAGCCAGATGCCTACGACACGTTGCCGTACACCTCTCGGGTGTTCGCCGAAAACCTGGTGCGTCGCTGCGATCCGGTAACACTGACGGCGTCCCTGACCCAATTGATCGAACGCCGCCGCGACCTGGATTTTCCGTGGTTTCCGGCGCGGGTGGTGTGCCATGACATCCTTGGCCAGACCGCACTGGTGGACCTGGCCGGTTTGCGCGATGCGATTGCCTTGCAGGGCGGCGACCCGGCGCTGGTCAACCCGGTGGTGCCGACCCAGCTGATTGTCGATCATTCGCTGGCGGTGGAGCATGGCGGCTTCGAGAAAGATGCCTTCGAGCGCAATCGCGCCATCGAAGACCGGCGTAACGAAGACCGTTTTCACTTCATCAACTGGACTAGGAAAGCCTTCAAGAACGTTGATGTGATCCCGCCCGGCAACGGCATCATGCACCAGATCAATCTGGAGCGAATGTCGCCGGTGGTGCATGCGCTGGACGGCGTGGCGTTCCCGGATACATTGGTCGGCACCGACAGCCACACGCCGCATGTCGACGCGCTGGGCGTTATTGCGATTGGCGTTGGCGGGCTGGAAGCCGAGAGCGTGATGCTCGGTCGTGCCTCGTGGATGCGCCTGCCGGACATCATTGGCGTCGAGTTGGTGGGCAAGCGCCAGGAGGGAATTACCGCCACCGACATCGTGCTGGCGGTAACTGAATTCCTGCGCGGCGAGAAAGTGGTTTCGTCCTATCTGGAGTTCTTCGGCGCCGGCGCCAACGCGCTGACCCTGGGCGACCGGGCGACCATTTCCAACATGACCCCGGAGTTCGGCGCGACGGCGGCAATGTTCTACATCGACCAGCAAACTCTGGATTACCTGACCCTGACCGGCCGCGAGCCTGAGCAGGTCAAGCTGGTGGAAACCTACGCCAGACAAACCGGATTGTGGGCCGACAGCCTGACGAGCGCCGTCTACGAGCGCGTGCTCAAGTTCGACCTGTCCAGCGTGGTGCGCAACATTGCCGGGCCGTCCAACCCCCATCGTCGGGTGCCAACCTCGGAGCTGGCGGCGCGAGGGATTTCCGGTGTGGTCGAAAACGAACCGGGCCTGATGCCGGACGGCGCTGTAATCATCGCCGCGATCACCAGTTGCACCAACACCAGCAACCCGCGCAACGTGATCGCCGCAGCTTTGCTGGCGCGCAACGCCAACGCCGCCGGGTTGACCCGCAAGCCGTGGGTCAAGACGTCGCTGGCGCCGGGTTCCAAGGCGGTTCAGCTGTATCTGGAAGAAGCCAATCTGTTGCCGGAGCTGGAAAAGCTCGGCTTCGGCATCGTCGGTTTTGCCTGCACCACCTGCAACGGCATGAGCGGCGCGCTGGACCCGAAAATCCAGCAGGAAGTCATCGATCGCGACCTATATGCGACAGCGGTGCTGTCCGGCAACCGCAACTTTGACGGACGCATTCATCCGTACGCCAAGCAGGCATTTTTGGCCTCGCCGCCCTTGGTTGTGGCGTACGCCATCGCTGGCACTATCCGTTTCGATATCGAGAAGGACGTGCTGGGCACCGACCTGAACGGCAAGCCGCTGACCCTGAAAGACATCTGGCCCAGCGACGAAGAAATCGATGCGGTGGTCAAAGCCAGCGTCAAGCCGGATCAGTTCCGTCAGGTCTATATTCCGATGTTCGAGATCAAGGCCGACGACGGCGAGAAAGTCACGCCGCTGTACGACTGGCGCGCGCAAAGTACTTATATTCGCCGTCCGCCGTACTGGGAAGGCGCGCTGGCCGGGGCTCGTCCGCTCAAGGGCATGCGTCCGCTGGCGGTGCTGGGTGACAACATCACCACCGATCACCTGTCACCGTCCAACGCGATCATGCTCGACAGCGCCGCCGGTGAATACCTGGCGAAAATGGGCCTGCCGGAAGAAGACTTCAACTCTTATGCAACTCATCGCGGCGATCACCTGACCGCGCAGCGGGCGACTTTCGCCAACCCGAAGTTGCTCAACGAAATGGTGCAGGTCGACGGCAAGGTCAAGCAGGGTTCACTGGCGCGGATCGAGCCGGAAGGCCAGGTCACGCGCATGTGGGAAGCCATCGAAACCTACATGGAGCGCAAGCAGCCGCTGATTATCATTGCCGGCGCCGATTACGGTCAGGGTTCGTCCCGTGACTGGGCGGCCAAGGGCGTGCGTCTGGCCGGCGTCGAAGCGATTGCCGCCGAAGGTTTCGAGCGCATTCACCGTACAAATCTGGTGGGCATGGGCATGTTGCCGCTGGAGTTCAAGCCTGGCGTTGATCGGCTTACCTTGAGCATCGATGGCAGCGAAACGTTTGACGTACTCGGCGAGCGTATCCCGTTGAGCACCATGACCCTGGTGATCAACCGCAAGAATGGCGAGCGCGTCGAGGTGCCGGTGACCTGTCGCCTGGACACCGCTGAAGAAGTCTCGATCTATGAGGCGGGCGGCGTGTTGCAGCGCTTTGCCCAGGATTTCCTGGAGTCTGCGTCGGCCTGACTATTCGCGAGCAAACTCGCTCCCACGATTCACCTGTACCTCGTGGGAGCGAGCTTGCTCGCGAAAGCAATCCTTGAAGCTCGCCTAATTTATGAGGACAACTTGCATGGCTCACCCAGCGCAAATCAAAATCCCCGCCACTTACATGCGGGGCGGCACCAGCAAGGGCGTGTTTTTCAAGCTGCAAGACCTGCCCCTCGACGCGCAGGTTCCCGGCGCGGCCCGTGACGCCTTGCTATTGCGGGTGATCGGCAGCCCCGATCCCTATGAAAAGCAGATCGACGGCATGGGCGGCGCGACGTCCAGCACCAGCAAGTCGGTCATCGTCTCGAAAAGCAGCAAGGCTGATCACGACGTGGACTACTTGTTTGGTCAGGTTTCCATCGACAAACCTTTCGTCGACTGGAGCGGCAATTGCGGCAATCTGTCGGCAGCGGTCGGCCCGTTTGCCATCAGCAATGGTTTACTTGAAGCCGGTCGTGTCCCGCAAAACGGTGTCGCGGTGGTGCGCATCTGGCAGGCCAATATTGGCAAGACCATCATTGCCCATGTGCCGATCACCGACGGCGCGGTGCAGGAAACCGGTGATTTCGAGCTGGACGGGGTGACTTTTCCTGCCGCCGAGGTGCTGCTGGAGTTCATCGATCCGGCAGCGGACGAAGAGGGCGCTGGCGGCTCGATGTTTCCCACCGGTAATCTCGTGGATGACCTTGAGGTGCCGGGTGTTGGCACGTTCAAGGCGACTATGATCAATGCCGGGATTCCGACAATTTTCATCAATGCCACGGATATCGGTTACACCGGCAGCGAGTTGCAGGGCGATATCAACGGCGATCCCAAGGCGCTGGCGATGTTCGAGACTATCCGTGCTTACGGCGCGCTGCGCATGGGCCTGATCGAGCATCTGGACGAAGCAGCCAAACGCCAGCACACGCCCAAGGTTGCCTTTGTGGCGGGGCCGGCGGCTTATGTGGCGTCCAGCGGCAAACCGGTGGCGGCCGAAAGCGTTGATCTGCTGGTGCGCGCCATGTCCATGGGCAAATTGCATCACGCCATGATGGGCACGGCGGCTGTCGCCATCGGCACCGCTGCGGCGGTACCCGGCACTTTGGTGAACCTGGCTGCTGGCGGCGTGAACCGTGAAGCGGTGCGTTTTGGCCATCCATCCGGCACCTTGCGCGTCGGCGCTGAAGCGGTACAGGACAACGGTGAATGGAAGGTCACCAAAGCCATCATGAGCCGCAGTGCCAGGGTGTTGATGGAAGGGTGGGTGAGGGTGGGGCAGGCTTGACTGGAGCTCCAAGCTCCAAGCTCCAAGCCGCAAGATGAAATCAACTTCCACGCAGCTCTTGCTCGCAGCTTAAAACTTGCAGCTTGTAGCTCTTCACGAAGTGAAGCCAATGACCAGCAACGTTGATCTGAACAACCGCCCGGACTATGACCAGGTCCTGCAGGACATCGCCGATTATGTGCTGACTTACAGGATCGATTCCCCGCTGGCCCTGGACACCGCGCGCAATTGCCTCATGGATACCTTGGGTTGCGGCTTGCTGGCCTTGCGCTTTGCGGAATGCACCAAGCATCTGGGCCCCATCGTCGAAGGCACCGTCGTACCTTTTGGCGCTCGGGTGCCGGGCACTAATTTGCGTCTCGACCCGGTCAAGGCCGCCTGGGATATCGGTTGCACCATTCGCTGGCTGGATTACAACGACACCTGGCTGGCTGCGGAATGGGGGCATCCATCGGATAACCTCGGGGCGATTCTCGCGGTGGCCGATCATTTGTCGCAGAAGCGTGTGGCAGATGGCGAAGCGCCGCTGAGCATGCGAGCGGTGCTAGAGGCGATGATCATGGCCCACGAGATTCAGGGTGTGATTGCTCTGGAAAACTCCTTTAACCGCGTCGGGCTTGATCACGTGCTGCTGGTGAAAGTGGCGTCCACCGCCGTCGCCGCGAAACTGATGGGCGCCAGCCGCGAGCAGATGCTTGCGGCGCTGTCCCACGCTTTTGTCGATGGTCAGGCATTGCGCACTTACCGCCATGCACCCAACGCCGGGTCACGCAAATCCTGGGCGGCAGGCGACGCCACCAGTCGTGCGGTGCGTCTGGCGGACATCGCCATGCGCGGCGAAATGGGCATTCCGGGCGTATTGACCGCGCTGCAGTGGGGCTTTTACGACGTGTTGTTCAGTCACACCAATAAAGACCTGGCGCTCAAGGCCGAGGATCAGCGCGCGTTCAGCCTGTCTCGGCCCTACGGCACCTATGTGATGGAAAACGTGCTGTTCAAAGTCAGCTTTCCTGCCGAATTTCATGCGCAAACGGCCTGCGAAGCGGCGGTCACGTTGCACCCGCTGGTACGCAATCGAATCTCCGAAATCGACCGGATCGTTATCACTACCCATGAATCAGCGATTCGCATCATTTCCAAGGTCGGGCCGCTGGCCAACGCCGCTGATCGCGATCACTGTCTGCAGTACATGATCGCAGTCCCGTTGGTGTTCGGCACTTTGATCGCCGAGCACTATGAGGACCGGTTTCATGGGGCTCATCCGGTTATTGATCAGCTGCGCGACAAGATGGAAATCGTCGAGGAACCGCGCTACAGCCACGAATACCTGGAAGCCGACAAACGCTCCATTGCCAACGCGATTCAGGTGTTTTTCAAGGACGGTTCCAGCACTGACAAGGTGGAAGTCGAATACCCCATCGGCCACCGCCGACGTCGCGCCGATGGCATCCCGCTGCTGGAAGAGAAGTTCAAGAGCAACCTGGCCACGCGTTTCGCTCCACAGCGTTGCGAGCAGATAATTGCCGTGTGCAAGGATCAGGCAGAACTGGAAGCGATGCAGGTGCATCGCTTTGTGGAGTTGTGGGTAAGCCTGTAGGGATAAACCATAGGAGCGAGGCTTGCCCGCGAAGAGGGCGTTACATCCGACACAAAGGCTGTGTCTGAAATAGCGTCTTCGCGGGCAAGCCTCGCTCCCACAGTTGAAGTGCGGTCAACCTGTGCAGGCTGTGTGAAAACTACTGCGCTCGGCAATACTGCGTTAAAAACAGGCGAAAAATGCTCATTTAGAACACCTGGACTTCGCTTTTTCGCCTGTTTTTGCCTTGTCTTGCCTTCGCTCGTGACGTTTTCACACAGCCTGTGTGGGACCGGATTTATCCGGGAAAGCGGCATTCCTGACGAGGAAAATGCAGTGGATGTACCGACCTCTTCCCGGATAAATCCGGTCCCACTGGACTGTTTGCTGCGCGACAGCGCGGCGTCTGGACCACGGGAAATCTCCTACGGTTCAAGCATTACTTGAATCTGCGTTCCACGCCTTTCTCAACCAGTACCTTGGCGGAGATTTCTTCCACCGAGAAATGCGTGGAGTTGATGTTCGGGATGTTCTCGCGGCGGAACAGGTTTTCCACCTCCCGGACTTCGAACTCGCATTGGGCGTAGCTGGCGTAGCGGCTGTTGGGTTTGCGTTCGTGGCGAATCGCGGTTAAACGATCTGGATCAATGGTCAGGCCGAATAATTTGTTACGGTGTTCCTTGAGCGCGTTGGGCAGTTGCAGGCGCTCCATGTCGTCTTCGGTGAGCGGGTAATTGGCCGCGCGGATACCGAATTGCATGGCCATGTACAGACAAGTCGGGGTTTTGCCGCAACGCGAGACGCCCACCAGAATGATGTCCGCCTTGTCGTAATAATGGGTGCGGGCGCCGTCGTCGTTGTCCAGGGCGAAGTTGACTGCCTCGATCCGCTCCATGTAATTGGAGTTGTGACCGATTGAGTGAGATTTGCCCACCGAGTAGGAAGAGTGTGAACTAAGCTCCTGCTCCAGCGGCGCGAGAAAGGTCGAGAAAATGTCGATCATGAAACCGTTGGACGTCGCGAGGATTTCGCGGATGTCCTGATTGACGATGGTGTCGAAGATGATCGGACGTACATCGTCTTTTTCGGCGGCATTGTTGATTTGTTGTACCATCGCCCGCGCTTTCTCGACGCTGTCGATGTAGGGCCTCGTGAACTTGTTGAACGTAATGTTCTCAAATTGCGCTAACAGGCTCTGGCCTAGAGTTTCGGCCGTGATGCCGGTGCCGTCGGAGATAAAGAAAGCGGATCGTTTCATTTGCGCCTTGGGCCCTAAGCTGGTGACGATTCTTGGATATCATAGGCGCGCATGCGGGCCTGGGTGGTCCGCATTCTCACTTATTTTCATGGCCCAGGCCACAAACGCCCGGAAGCGCAGTACACGTTCCGGGTGCATGAGCTTTTCCCAACAACAAACATAGTTAGTGGAGAGATCACCTTGGTAGAGTACGTAGTTTCCCTCGAAAAGCTCGGCGTCCATGATGTGGAGCATGTGGGAGGCAAGAACGCATCCCTCGGCGAAATGATCAGCAACCTCGCAGGTGCTGGCGTTTCGGTGCCTGGTGGCTTTGCCACTACGGCTCAGGCCTACCGTGATTTCCTTGAGCTGAGTGGTCTGAACGATCAGATTCACGCAGCCCTGGACGCTCTTGATGTCGACGACGTCAACGCGCTGGCCAAGACCGGCGCGCAGATTCGTCAGTGGATCATGGACGCCGAGTTTCCCGAGAAGCTCAACGCCGAAATTCGCACTGCCTTCGCCACCTTGTCGGCGGGTAATCCGAATCTGGCCGTTGCCGTGCGCTCTTCCGCCACCGCCGAAGACCTTCCCGACGCCTCGTTCGCCGGTCAGCAAGAAACCTTCCTGAATATCCGTGGCGTCGAGAACGTTATCCGCGCGGCCAAGGAAGTGTTCGCCTCGCTGTTCAACGACCGCGCCATTTCCTACCGCGTGCATCAGGGTTTCGACCACAAGCTGGTGGCACTGTCCGCTGGCGTGCAGCGCATGGTCCGTTCCGAAACCGGTACGGCGGGCGTGATGTTCACCCTGGACACCGAGTCGGGCTTCCGTGACGTGGTGTTCATCACCGGCGCTTACGGTCTGGGCGAAACCGTGGTGCAAGGCGCGGTCAATCCGGACGAATTCTACGTTCACAAAGGCACCCTTGAAGCCGGTCGTCCGGCGATCCTGCGCCGCAATCTGGGCAGCAAGGCGATCAAGATGATTTACGGCGAAGAAGCCTCCGCCGGTAAATCGGTCAAGGTCATCGACGTCGACGCTGCCGATCGCGCGCGTTTCTGCCTGAGCGACGAGGAAGTTTCCGAACTGGCCAAACAGGCGATGATCATCGAGAAGCACTACAAGTGCCCGATGGACATCGAATGGGCCAAGGACGGTGACGACGGCAAGCTCTACATCGTTCAGGCACGTCCTGAAACCGTGAAGAGCCGCTCCCAGGCCAACGTCATGGAACGTTACCTGCTCAAGGAAACCGGCACTGTATTAGTAGAAGGCCGTGCCATCGGCCAGCGCATCGGCGCCGGCAAGGTCCGTATCATCAAGGACGTGTCCGAAATGGACAAGGTCCAGCCGGGCGACGTGCTCGTCTCGGACATGACCGACCCGGATTGGGAGCCGGTCATGAAACGCGCCAGCGCCATCGTCACCAACCGGGGCGGTCGTACCTGTCACGCGGCGATCATCGCCCGCGAACTGGGTATTCCGGCCGTGGTCGGTTGCGGCAACGCCACCCAGGTGCTGCAAGATGGCCAGGGCGTAACGGTTTCCTGCGCCGAAGGCGACACCGGTTACATCTTCGAAGGCGAGCTGGGCTTTGACATCAAGACCAACTCGGTCGATGCCATGCCTGATCTGCCGTTCAAGATCATGATGAACGTCGGTAACCCGGATCGCGCGTTTGATTTTGCCCAGCTGCCCAACGCCGGTGTCGGCCTGGCGCGTCTGGAATTCATCATCAATCGCATGATCGGCGTGCACCCCAAGGCGCTGCTCAACTACGACGGTCTGCCGCAAGACATCAAGGACAGCGTCGACAAACGCATCGCCGGTTACCACGATCCGGTCGGCTTCTATGTCGAAAAACTGGTCGAAGGCATCAGCACCCTGGCCGCCGCGTTCACCCCGAAAAAGGTCATCGTGCGTCTGTCGGACTTCAAGTCCAATGAGTACGCCAACCTGATCGGCGGCAAACTGTACGAGCCGGAAGAAGAAAACCCGATGCTGGGTTTCCGTGGCGCCTCGCGTTACATCAGCGAGAATTTCCGCGATTGCTTCGAGCTCGAATGCCGCGCGCTCAAGCGTGTTCGCGAAGAGATGGGCCTGACCAACGTTGAAATCATGGTACCGTTCGTCCGTACTTTGGGCGAAGCGAGCCAGGTCATCGACCTGCTGGCGGAAAACGGTCTGAAACGCGGCGAAAACGGCCTGCGCATCATCATGATGTGTGAACTGCCGTCCAACGCAATTCTGGCTGAAGAGTTCCTCGAATACTTCGACGGCTTCTCCATCGGCTCCAACGACCTGACCCAGCTGACCCTGGGCCTGGACCGCGACTCCGGCGTGATCGCGCATCTGTTCGATGAGCGTAATCCAGCGGTCAAGAAACTGCTGTCCAACGCCATCCAGGCCTGTAACAAGGCTGGCAAGTACATCGGTATTTGCGGCCAGGGCCCTTCGGATCACCCGGATCTGGCGCGCTGGTTGATGGATCAAGGTATCGAAAGCGTCTCGTTGAACCCCGATTCCGTGCTGGAAACCTGGTTCTTCCTGGCTGAGGCTCAGGCTCCGGTCTGATCTCACTGAGTCAAGCCCCGACCCGCTGACGTGGGTCGGGGCTTTTTTATGTTCAATCAGGACGGCCACCCAGCCGGCCTTTTAGTACCCGAGCAATATGCAAAGCAGCAGCAACCTTTTTCCTGTGGCCTTGATCAGCGCCGAGCGACGTGGCGATCTGATCGAGGACGTTTATCGCCTCAAGCCCGCCAACAGCCCTGATGTCAGCGTCGAAATCGCCTTGACCCGGCTTGGGTTGGTCGCGCAACCCGATGTGCGCGGCGTGCCGGTGATCCTGTTGCACGGCAGTTTTTCCAATCGACGGTTCTGGTATTCGCCCAAAGGCATTGGCCTGGGTGCGTATCTGGCACGCGCTGGTTTTGATGTGTGGATTCCGGAAATGCGCGGGCATGGCTTGTCGGCGCGCAATCAGGCCTATCGCAACAACCGGGTTGCCGACTACGCGCGTTACGATCTGCCGGCCATTGCTGCGTTCGTGACCGAGCAGAGCGGGCAAGTCGCCCACTGGATCGGCCATTCGCTGGGCGGCACAACCCTGGCGGCGGCGTTGGGCGGTCAGTATCTGGGACCGGACAGCGCGGCTTCGGTGGCGCTGTTCGGCAGTCAGATCAGTCGTACCTATTGGCCCCTGAAATTTCCTCCGCTGCAGTGGTCCAGCCGCTTGCTGCTCAAGCCCTTCGCGCACATTTCCGGTCCGCGCTTCAAGCGTGGTCCGGAAGACGAACCCATCGGGCTGGCGCTGGAAAGCCTGCGCTGGCATGGTTTGTTCGGCCGGTTCGGCGACAAACACAGCGATTGGTGGGCGGGCCTGGCTGAGGTAACCGTGCCTGTGTTGGTGGCGGCGGCGGTGGGCGACCATCAGGACCCGGTCTGGGCCTGTCGCAAGCTTTACGAGCAGATCGGCTCGCAGCAGCGCAAGTTCATCTGCCTGGGACGTGAACAGGGTTTCTCCGAGGATTTTGGCCATGTGCAGATGCTGGTCAGCAGACCAGCCCGGCGCGAGGTCTGGCCGCTGGTCAAGGACTGGCTGGACGAGCGCTGCATGCCTGTACAGGAGCTGTCGCAGCTGCCGATCGCCGCAATGCATTGAGCCAGATCGTTTCGCTGTCGCCTGGTTACGGCTAAGCTACGACGCAGCAGACTCATTTGCCCCTTGATGAACCTTCACTGACAGGAGTTACTTCATGCATTACCTCACTCCCGATTTGTGCGACGCCTACCCGGAACTGGTGCAGGTCGTTGAACCGATGTTCAGCAATTTTGGCGGTCGTGATTCCTTCGGCGGCGAAATTGTCACCCTCAAGTGTTTTGAAGATAACTCTCTGGTGCGCGAGCAGGTCGAGCAGGACGGCAAGGGCAAGGTATTGGTCATCGACGGCGGCGGATCCCTGCGTTGTGCGTTGCTGGGTGACATACTCGCCGAAAAGGCCGCTCGAAGCGGCTGGGAAGGCATGGTCATCTACGGCTGCATCCGCGACGTAGATGTGATCGCGCAGACTGACCTCGGCGTTCAAGCGCTGGCCAGTCACCCGAAAAAGAGCGACAAGCGCGGCATCGGCAATCTCAATGTCCCGGTCACTTTTGCCGGCGTGACCTTTCGTCCGGGTGAATACGTGTACGCCGACAATAACGGCGTGATCGTGTCGCCTTCTCCTCTGAAAATGCCGGAATAAGCGACGTACGAATGTTTGACGAGCAAAACGCGCAGTGGGGGCTGGTACATGCCCTCGTATTGGATGGTAGTGGCGGGGCGCGTTTCATCGCTCGGACCGAACTGGATTGCCTGCAGTTGCAGCCGCACGAGAGTGTCTGGCTGCACTGGGATCGTGGCCATCCGCAAACCCATACCTGGTTGCGCACCGCGAGCGGCTTGAGCGAGTTCGCCTGCGATCTGCTGCTCGAAGAAAATACCCGGCCACGCTTGCTGCCGCTGCCGGACGACA
The DNA here is from genome assembly GCF_049898225.1 of Pseudomonas sp. DSP3-2-3. NCBI lineage: Bacteria > Pseudomonadati > Pseudomonadota > Gammaproteobacteria > Pseudomonadales > Pseudomonadaceae > Pseudomonas > Pseudomonas sp. DSP3-2-3. The sequence goes on from NZ_JAFCXH010000007.1 coordinate 111,055, forward strand.
ACCTGTTGCTGTTTCTGCGCGGGGTCAATCTCAATCCGGGGGCCGAGCCTGAAGACATGGTCTCGGTGCGGATCTTCGCCGCCGCCCAGCAGGTCATTTCCCTGCGCCTGCGCCCGTTGCGCGCCACCGACGAACTGATTGAGCAACTGAACGAAGGCAAGGGACCGAAAACCGCCTCCGAACTCATCCTTTATCTGGCCCAATACCTCACCGATAAAGTCCAGGCGTTGGTCGGCGACCTGACGGAATCGGTCGATATAGAAGAAGAAAAAATAGATGCCGACGAGCGGTATACGCCCGATCACGGAACGATGCTGCATATCCGTCGCCGAGCCGCTGGCTTGAGGCGTTTTCTCGCTCCGCAAAGAGACATATACGCGCAGCTGACCCGCAGTAAGTTTCCATGGTTTGTCGATGACGATGCCGACTACTGGAACGAGCTCAACAACAGCCTCACCCGTTACCTGGAAGAATTGGAATTGACCCGTGAACGCGTGGGTTTGGTGCTTGAATCCGAAGATCGGCGCCTGCGCGAACGGATGAATAAAACCATGTATCGCTTCGGGATTATCACCGGTATTTTCCTGCCGATGAGCTTCCTCACAGGCTTGCTGGGGATCAACGTCGGGGGTATACCGGGCTCCGCCAGTCCTTACGGTTTTCTGGTGGCCTGTGCGTTGATAGTCGCGGTCGCATTTGGCCAATGGTGGCTGTATAGACGCCTGCGCTGGGTGTGAAAACGCAGATATTTGTCCAGGCCTGACCAAAGGCGTGTGACTCCTGCAAATTTGGTCGCGTCTTTTAGTGACGTTACGTGAGGTGCCTGATGCACGATCCGTTTGAAGAATCTTTGCGCGACATGCTCAATTCGTCTTCCTCCAGCCGGGATGACGATGCGTGCCTGGGGCGAGTGTTGAAGACCGCCAACCGTCAGGTCGGCGCGGGTGTACTGTTCGGCCTGCTGGGTCGTTGGTCGCAGGCCATGATGATTGCCCTGAACAATGGTTCGGCCCACGTTTCACCGGTGTCGCGCCGTAATAACCTTAAAGTAAACGCTCGCACTGTCGATAAGGCTGACTGAACATGGAATTGGATCTCTGGACACAGAGCCTGGTTGCCGCAATGACTGCATTGTGGACCAAAGTTGCAAATTTCATCCCTAACCTGTTCGGTGCTCTTGTTGTCGTATTGCTGGGCTTTGTTGTTGCCAAGCTGCTCGATACATTACTGTCCAAGTTACTGGCCAAACTGGGCCTGGATCGCCTGATGGGCGGTACCGGTTTGACCAAGCTGATCAGTCGCGCTGGCGTTCAAGTGCCGATCTCGACGCTGATTGGCAAAATTGTTTACTGGTTTGTATTATTGATTTTCCTGGTGTCGGCGGCCGAGTCGCTTGGTCTGGAACGGGTTTCCGCGACGCTGGACATGTTGGCGTTGTACTTGCCGAAGGTATTCGGTGCTGCCTTGGTGTTGCTCGTGGGAGTGCTGTTGGCGCAACTGGTCAACGGCCTGGTGCGCGGAGCCGCTGAAGGTGTAGGGCTGGATTACTCGGCCGGGCTGGGAAGAATTGCGCAGGGCCTGGTCATCATCATCAGTATTTCGGTGGCGATCAGCCAGTTGGAGGTCAAGACCGACCTCCTTAATCATGTGATTGTGATTGGTTTGATTACCGTTGGTCTGGCAGTTGCGCTGGCCATGGGCCTCGGAAGTCGCGAAATTGCAGGCCAGATACTGGCGGGAATTTATGTGCGGGAGTTGTATCAGGTAGGGCAACAAGTGCGTGTGGGCGAGGTCGAAGGCCAGATTGAAGAGATTGGCACGGTGAAAACCACCCTGCTGACCGATGAGGGAGAGTTGGTTTCATTGTCCAACCGGATCCTCCTCGAACAGCGAGTGAGCAGCCGTTAGGCGGCTAACCTGCTAATGTATGCCGCCACGAATCCCCGGAATCCGGACAGTGGCGGACATTGACCCGACTGTCGGCACGACTTGTTTTGAATAAACCCCAACCGCTATCGATGCGCTACGACCCCCGCGAGCTCTCTGACGAGGAGTTGGTCGCGCGCGCGCACGTCGAGCTGTTTCACGTGACCCGGGCCTACGAAGAGTTGATGCGTCGCTATCAACGGACACTTTTTAACGTTTGTGCACGTTATTTAGGGAACGATCGCGATGCAGATGATGTCTGTCAGGAAGTGATGCTTAAGGTGTTGTATGGCTTGAAGAATTTCGAGGGCAAATCGAAATTCAAAACCTGGCTCTACAGCATCACTTACAACGAATGCATTACGCAGTACAGAAAGGAACGGCGTAAGCGTCGCTTGATGGACGCTTTGAGTCTGGATCCACTTGAGGAAGCGTCTGATGACAAGACGCCTAAACCTGAAGAGCCGGGTGGACTCGATCGCTGGTTGGTGCATGTGAACCCGATTGATCGGGAGATTCTGGTGCTGCGATTTGTCGCAGAGTTGGAATTTCAGGAGATCGCAGACATCATGCACATGGGCTTGAGCGCAACGAAAATGCGCTACAAGCGGGCTCTTGATAAATTACGTGAGAAATTTGCAGGCGTTACCGAAACTTAACTCGGTGCAAATACCTCTAACAATCGGGCAAGTTCTGATAGACTTGCCCACGAGTTGTCCCTTATATGTGGGACTGCTTTACAATCACCAGATGGGGATTTAACGGATGAAACTGAAAAACACCTTGGGCTTGGCCATTGGTACTATTGTTGCCGCTGCATCGTTCGGCGCTCTGGCACAAGGCCAAGGCGCAGTCGAAATCGAAGGCTTCGCCAAGAAAGAAATGTACGACAGCGCCCGTGACTTCAAAAACAACGGCAACCTGTTCGGCGGCTCTGTTGGCTACTTCCTGACTGACGATGTTGAATTGCGTCTGGGCTACGACGAAGTGCACAACGTTCGTAGCGACTCGGGCAAGAACATCAAGGGCTCCGATACCGCTCTTGACGCTCTGTACCACTTCAACAATCCGGGCGACATGCTGCGCCCTTACGTCTCGGCTGGTTTCTCCGATCAGAGCATCGGTCAGAACGGCCGCGGTGGTCGTAACGGCTCCACTTTCGCCAACGTTGGCGGCGGTGCCAAGCTTTACTTCACCGAAAACTTCTATGCCCGTGCAGGCGTTGAAGCTCAGTACAACATCGACCAAGGCGACACCGAGTGGGCTCCAAGCGTCGGTATCGGCGTAAACTTCGGTGGCGGTTCGAAGAAAGTTGAAGCAGCACCAGCTCCAGTAGCTGAAGTGTGCTCCGACAGCGACAACGACGGCGTGTGCGACAACGTCGACAAGTGCCCGGACACCCCAGCCAACGTAACTGTTGACGCTGATGGCTGCCCAGCAGTTGCCGAAGTGGTTCGTGTTGAGCTGGACGTGAAGTTCGATTTCGACAAATCCGTAGTCAAGCCTAACAGCTACGGCGATATCAAGAACCTCGCTGACTTCATGCAACAGTACCCATCGACTACCACCACTGTTGAAGGTCACACTGACTCCGTCGGTCCTGACGCTTACAACCAAAAACTGTCCGAGCGTCGTGCAAACGCCGTTAAACAGGTTCTGGTTAACCAGTACGGTGTTGGCGCTAGCCGCGTAAACTCGGTTGGTTATGGCGAATCCCGTCCAGTTGCTGATAACGCAACTGACGCTGGCCGCGCTGTTAACCGTCGCGTAGAAGCCGAAGTTGAAGCCCAAGCTAAGTAATTAGCCCGCTTTAAATCGCTTCAATAGAAGAGCCCGGCTTATGCCGGGCTTTTCTTTGCCCGGGATTTGACCCTTGTCCTTCGCAAGCTGACGAGGCATGAGTGCGGATATTGGAGGAATAGGCAATATCCACGGAGCAAACGCTCATCCGGTCCGAGGCCTGGAGTCGTAGCATGGCCCTCTCAACCATTGATCGAGGACCAGTCATGACAGCTGCAAAAACGATTTTCATCACCGGGGTCAGTAGCGGTTTTGGTCAAGCCTTGGCAATCGAGGCGTTGGCGGCAGGGCACCGCGTCATCGGCACGGTTCGCAACGCCGAAGCGCTGGAGTCGTTCGAAACCAGCGCTACGGGTCAGGCGCATGGCGTGATCCTGGACGTGACCGATTTTGCCGCCATCGACGCCGTAGTCGCCAAGGCAGAAGCCGACTTTGGCCCGGTGGATGTGGTGGTCAACAACGCGGGTTATGGCCACGAAGGCATTTTCGAGGAATCGCCCATCGAAGAAATGCGCAGGCAGTTCGATGTGAATGTGTTCGGCGCAGTGGCGGTGACCAAGGCGTTCGTGCCTTATTTCAGGCAGCGCAGGACCGGCCACATCATCAACATCACCTCCATGGGCGGATCTATCACCATGCCGGGCATCTCTTACTACTGCGCGAGCAAATTCGCCCTTGAGGGCATTTCCGACACGCTGAGTAAGGAGCTCAAACCCTTCAGTGTTTTCGTCACCGCCGTGGCGCCGGGCTCGTTTCGTACCGACTGGGCGGGGCGGTCGATGCTCAGGAGCCCCCGGGCAATTGCCGACTATGACGCGTCGTTCGATCCGATTCGCAAGGCTCGCGAAGATAAAAGCGGCAAGCAATTGGGCGATCCACGCAAAGCTGCGCTGGCCATTCTGCAGCTGATCGCCAGCCCGACGCCGCCTGCGCACCTGTTGCTCGGCAGCGATGCGCTGGAATTGGTCAGGAGCGAATTGCAGCGCAGGCTGGAGCAAATCGACGTTTGGGAAACCCTGACACGCTCCACCGATGGCTGAAGAGGTAGCAATGAGCCAAGAGCACGATACAAAAACGCGCATGATTGAGTTGATCGAGCAGCTGGCGCCTGATGAAGGCTACAACCTGTCGGCCCTGGATGATGTGCGCTTTCTGCGCTCCAATCGGCCTTTGACGCGCACCCCGGTGCTCTACGAACCGGGGATCGTGATCCTCTGTCAGGGTCGCAAGCGCGGCTATCTCGGCGATGAAATCTACCTTTACGATGCCCAGCATTACCTGGTGGTTGCGGTGCCGGTGCCGTTCACCATGGAAACCGACGCCAGCGCTGAAGAGCCGATGCTGGCGGTATATCTGCGTCTGGATTTTACTCTCGCCGCCGAACTGATGCTGCAAGTCGATGAGGGCAAAGGCGCGACTCAGCCGCAGCCGCGAGGCATGTATTCGTCGCCCATGGAGGATTCGCTCAGGCACTCCACGCTGCGCTTTCTCGAAGCCATGAGTGATCCGACCGATGCGCGGATTCTGGGCGCTTCACTGCTGCGGGAGATCTACTACCGAGTCATCTGCGGCGAGCAGGGTGGTTCATTGCGCGCTGCGCTCAACAGCCAGGGGCAATTTGGCAAGATCACCAAGGCGATCCAGCGTATTCACGGCTGTTATCAGGAGCCGCTCGATGTGGACGGCTTGGCGAAAGAGGCGGGTATGAGTGCTTCCAGCTTCCATTCGCACTTTCGTGCGGTGACCGATACTTCGCCCATGCAGTACCTGAAATCTACGCGGCTGCATCAGGCGCGGCTGTTGATGCTGCGCAGCGACATGACGGCGGCAATCGCCGGTTTCAGTGTCGGCTATGAAAGCCCGTCGCAGTTCAGTCGCGAATTCAAACGCTTTTTCGGTCTCACGCCGCACAGCGAAGTGGCGCGCATCCGGCGCAGCTACGCCTTGCCCGCGCCGACATCGCCCTCGATTTACGTCTCATCCCACTGATGACTGGATCAGCCCACGCTGGCCTGGGTTTGCAGCCAATCGGCCATTTCTGCCTGATCGACAGCCGCTACCGCGCCGATCACCAGAATCGCCGGGCTTTTCAACTGGAAGGTCGCGGCGTCGCGCTGCATGTCCGCCAGAGAGCTGCGGCACTCGCGCTGCTGTGGCAAGGAAGCATTTTCGATCATCGCCACCGGCGTTTGCGCGGCGAGGCCGCCGGCCAGCAGGCTGTCACGGATTTCCGCCAGTTTCGCCACGCCCATGTACACCACCAATGTGGTGCCGGTCTGTGCAAGCGCCTGCCAATTCAGACTGCTGTCATCCTGAGTATGCGCAGTGACCAGCGTGACGCCGCGACTGATGCCGCGCAACGTCAGGGAGATGCCGCACTGAGTCGCGCCGGCCAGGCCTGCGGTGATGCCATTGACCAGTTCGACCTCGACATCCCGCGCGCGCAACCAGTCGGCTTCTTCGCCGCCGCGTCCGAAAATGCACGGATCGCCGCCCTTGAGGCGCACCACGCATTTGCCCTGGCGCACGTAACGCAGCATCAGACGATGAATGAACGCCTGCGGGGTCGAGCGGCAGCCGCCGCGTTTGCCGACCGGGATAATCCGAGCATTCGGGCAATGTTCCAGCACGGCGGTATTGACCAGATCGTCGATCAGCACCACATCGGCTTCCCGCAACGCCCGCACGGCCTTGAGAGTGAGTAACTCCGGATCACCGGGACCTGCGCCCACCAGCCAGACTTTTGCACTCATGCTGCTCACCTCTTAATTGATCGCGACCGCTGTCAGCAGCCGTTTGATTTCTGGCACGCAGGAGCCGCACATGCTGCCGCAGCCCAGTTGTGTCTTCAATTGACCCAAGTCCAGGCCTTGAGCGATACCGGCAACGATTGCCCCTTCACTGACGTTCATGCAGTTGCACAAAATCTTCGCGCCGCGGGTTGGTGTCGAGCTCGCGCCCGGCGGCGTGCTGAGCGGCGCCAGCAACCAGCGCCGCAAATTGTCATTGAGGCTGCCGTCAAGCCATTGGCTTTGCAGCCAGTGGCGAGCCAGGGTTTCCCCCGCCAGCCGCACGGCAGTAATCTGCCCGTTTTCGAGACGTACACGCTTGCCGATGGAGCGCTTCGGGTCGTCGTAGGCCATGACCGGCCCTTCATTGAGGCCCAGTATCCGGTCGATTTCCTGCAACAGCTCTGGCTCTGGTGCTGCGGCGTTGGCGGCGTTGATCACCAACCCCGGACGTTCCCGACCGGCCAGGCCCAGGCTGACGTAATCGAAGGCCTCGCACAGCGGGCGTATCGCCGTCAGCAAGTTCTGCACATCGCCTTCGATCAGGACGAAGAGCTTCCAGGGCAAGTCAATCTTGTCGATGCGTACACCTGAATGCTTCAGCTCCGGCTGCTTGGACAAAGGATCGAACGCCGGTTGGGTCAGCAGGTTGACCCCGCCCTTGAGGAAGCGATCACCCCAATGCATGGGCAAAAATGCCTGCCCCGAACGCAGGCTGTCGTCGCTGCCAACCGGCACCACGAGGCTGCCGCGTCGGCTGGTCAGGCTCACCAGATCACCGGGCTGCAAGCGGTGCCGATTCAATTCGTCAGGGTGCAGGCCCAGAACCGCTTCGCTGACATGGCCAAACAGGCGCGCGGCGGTGCCTGTACGGCTCATGCCATGCCATTGGTCACGCAGGCGCCCCGTGTTGAGGGTCAGCGGATAGCGCGCGTCACGCAGCTCGCTGGGCGCACGATAGACGTCGGCAATAAATCGGGCGCGACCGGACGGCGTGGGGAAAATCCCGTCCGCATACAATCGTGCTGTACCGACTGCTGCGCCTTGGGGGAACGGCCATTGTTGCGGGCCGCTCTGGTCGAGGATCGCGTAGCTGATGCCGGACAAGTCCAGATCGCGGCCCCGAGTCAGGACTTTGTATTCGTCGAACAACGCTTGCGGTCGGGCAAACTCGAACAGCGCAGGCGCGCCGGGTTGCAGCCGGGCTTGCAGGCGTCGGGCGAAATCTACAGTGATCGCCCAATCCGGCCGCGCTGCGCCGGGTGCAGGAATCGCTCGGCGAACATGGGAAATACGCCGCTCGGAATTGGTCACCGTGCCTTCTTTTTCGCCCCAACTGGCGGCGGGCAGCAGCAGATCGGCGAAGCGCGCTGTTTCGGTGGTGCGAAAGGCTTCTTGCAGAACCACGAACGGGCAGATGGTCAGGGCTTGCTGGATCTTGTGTTGATCCGGCAACGATTGCGCGGGGTTGGTGCAGGCGATCCACAAGGCTTTGATCTTGCCGGCCTGCACCTGCTCGAACAGTTCGATGGCGGACAACCCCGGTGCTTCCGGCAGGCTGTCGATCCCCCAGTATTCGGCGACTTCGGCGCGATGCTCAGGGTTGGCGGCTTCCCGGTGGCCGGGCAACAGGTTGGACAGACTGCCGGTTTCCCGGCCGCCCATGGCGTTGGGCTGACCGGTCAGGGAGAAAGGTCCGGCACCGGGACGGCCAATTTGTCCGGTCGCCAAATGCAGGTTGATCAACGCGCTGTTTTTCGCGCTGCCGGACGTGGACTGATTCAGACCCATGCACCACAGCGACAGGAAACTCGGCGCCTGGCCGACCCAGCGCGCACAGGTCTGCAATTGCTCGACGGACACGCCGCACAACTCTGCAACCCGCTGCGGTGGGTAATCGTGAACCAGAGCCTTGAGCTCGGCATAGCCTTCGGTGTGTGTGTCGATGAAGTCTCGGTCGATCCAGCCTTCCCAGAGCAGCAGATGCAGGATGCCGTGAAACAGGGCGACATCGGTTCCCGGCTGAATCGCCAGATGCAGATCGGCCAGCTCGCAGGTGTCCGTGCGACGCGGGTCGATGACGATGATTTTCATCTCCGGGCGGCTGCTTTTCGCGGCTTCAAGGCGCCGAAACAGGATCGGATGGGCGTAGGCCATGTTGCTGCCGACGATCAGCACGCAATCGCTGAGTTCGATGTCTTCGTAACTGCACGGCGGCGCATCCGCACCCAGGCTGCGTTTGTAGCCCACCACGGCGGAGGACATGCACAGGCGCGAATTGCTGTCGATATTGTTGGTGCCGACCAACGCGCGAGCCAGTTTGTTGAACGCGTAATAGTCTTCGGTCAGCAGTTGCCCGGAAATATAGAACGCCACGCTGTCCGGGCCGTGTTCGGCAATGGTCCGGGCGAACACATCGGCGGCGTGATCCAGGGCGGTGTCCCAGTCGGTAACGCTGCGGGCCAGGGATTTGCCCAGACGCAGCTCCGGATACAAGGCTCGGGCGCTGAGATCGCCGGTCAGATGCAGGCTTGAGCCCTTGCTGCACAGTTTGCCGAAATTGGCCGGGTGCTGTGGATCGCCGCTGACGCCGAGGATTTTATCTTCGTCATGCTCGATCAACACACCGCAGCCCACGCCGCAATAACAGCAGGTTGATGCCGTGATTTGAGTCTGGACGTCGGTCTCGGTCAGGCGCATAACGCAACACCCATATTTACACCGGTGGCAGCGCCCAGGCTGTGTTCGCCGAACATCAAGTGATCGCGGCTGTTACCGATGCAGCGTGCTTCGCGAATCTGCCGCAGGTACCAGCCGCCATCCGCAGTGTCGCCGTACAGGCAAGCGCCGACCAGCAGGTCATTCTTGATCACCAGTTTCTTGTAGCTGCCGCTGACGGGGTCGCGAAGGGTGATGCTTTCGGTGCCGTCGCCACCCATGAAGTCGCCAGCGGAAAACAGGTCGATGCCGGTCACTTTCAGTTTGGTCGAGGTCACCGAACCTTTGTAGCTGGCGAAGCCCAATTGCGCGAGGTGATTGGCGCAGACCTTGGCTTGTTCGAACAGCGGCGCAACCAGGCCGTAGGCCGTTCCCCGATGGCTGGCGCATTCGCCGATGGCGTAGATTCGTGGATCGAAGGTCTGCAGGGTGTCGCTGACCAGAATGCCTCGGTCACACGGGATGCCCGCCTGCTCGGCCAGTTCGATGGCGGGGCGCACGCCAGCGGCCATCACCACCAGATCCGCCGGAACAACATCGCCGTTGGAGAACTGCACGGCTTTGACCCGACCTTCGCCGTCGTCGAGCAGGGCCTTGGTTTGCTCACCAAGACGAAATTTCAGGCCGCGCTCTTCAAGGGCGTGCTGCAGCAATTGCGCCGAGGTCTGGTCCAGCTGGCGTTCCAGCAGCCACTTGCCGATGTGCACCACCGTGACGTCCATGCCGCGCAGCTTCAGGCCGTTGGCGGCTTCCAGGCCCAACAGCCCGCCGCCGATGACTACGGCATGTTTATGGGTGCGCGCGGTATGGATCATCTGCTGCGTGTCGGCGATGTCCCGATAGCCAATGACGCCATCCAGCGTGTTGCCGGGAATCGGCGGAATGAACGGTTTGGAGCCGGTGGCGATCAGCAGTCGGTCGTAGTGCGCCTGAGTGCCGTCGTCGGCGGTGACGATTCTTTTGATTCGATCGATTCTGACAACGCTGCGATTGAGCAGCAATTTGATGTTGTTGCTCAGGTACCAATCCAGATCGTTGAGCACGATTTCGTCGAATTTCTGCTCGCCGGCCAGCACGGGCGACAGCAGGATGCGATTGTAATTGGGGTGCGGCTCGGCGCCGAACACGGTGATGTCGTACAGGTCGTCGCTCAGCTTGAGCAGCTCTTCCAGAGTTCGCACCCCGGCCATGCCATTGCCGATCATCACCAGTTTGAGTTTTTTCATGTTGCCTCCGAGATCCACCATGGGCGCGCTCGACAAAATCCGTGCAAACAAAAAAGGCGTCCCGCTAGTTACCTAGCGAGGACGCCTTTGTCCGATCCCGTTATCTCGGGAAGCCCGGGCCTTCGTCGTTGAAGGTCAGGGCTATATGTGAGTTGCTTGAGATGGGATATGCATGGGTTGTGCCAGATTGGATGCATGAGGTGGTACAGAGTCAGTAGGAGCGAGGCTTGCCCGCGAATCGGTCTCCCTGCTGACATTAAGTCGCCGGGATGACCCCTTCGCGGGCAAGCCGCGCTCCAACGGAATCTCCAACGGAATGACTGAGGTTCCCGCTTTGGTGCGCGCTGCACCGAAGCGGGGCGCAATGCTCAGTGGCGCAACAGCCAGATGATCAGGATCAGATTCACCAGCAACGACACCAGCGCCAACGTGCGCCAGACCTTGAGCGGCTCGCGTTCCAGCAGCGGCCGATGCTGGACGACTGGACGGTGTTCGGCCTGTTCCAGCTGCAGCAGCCACTGTTCCGCCGTTTCGTAGCGGGAACCCGGTTCAGCGTGCAGGGCCTGTTGCAGGTTGTGATCCAGCCAGTCCGGCACATCCGGTCGATAACGGCTGGCGGGAACCGGTGTGCCGAACCGCCGGTGTTGAAATGCCTCTATTTCGCCGTAAGGATAATGGCCGGTCAGGAGGTAGTAGAGGGCGACGCCGACGGCGTACAAATCCTGCTGTGGGCCGGGTTCTGCGCCGTTGAAAGCCTCGGGCGCAATAAAACTCGGGGTGCCGGGCAGTTCGTCAGCGTGCGCGGACAAACCGGGGCAATACGCCAGCCCGAAATCCAGCAAGCGCAGTTCGCCGTCGTCATCCAGCAGCAGGTTTTCCGGCTTGATGTCGCGATGAATGATATTGCGCCGATGCAGCAAACCCACCGCGCGCAACAGGCGTGTTGCCAGATCCTGCCAATGCGCCACCGAAACAGGACCACTGAGCGCAAACAGCTCGGCCAGCGTACGGCCGCTGTATTCGCGCATCAGGTAATACAGATGCTGACGTTCGGGAGCAGGATGAAGTTCTGGAAAGTAGCGCCCGGCCACCCGCCGCAGAAACCATTCCTCCAGCAACAGGCTTTGCCCGGCGTTGGGTTCGTCATGTCGATTGGTCGGCAGGGTTTTCAGGAGCCAACTCTGGCCAAGCGGATCGCAGACCCGATAAAGCAATGACTGCCGCGATTCCGCCAGCAGGCTGACCACTTCAAAGCCCTCGAAGCGCTGACCGGCTTTCAGCGTTGGCGGCAGCGGCCATTGTTGAAGCTGGACCAGCGTATCGCCAAGATCGTCCTGGCCCAGCTTGTCGATGTGAATCAGCAGGGCGCTGGCATTGTCCTGACTCCCGGCCAGATGCGCGGCATTGACCAGGGTCTGCACCGCGCTGTCCAGGTCGTCCTGTTCGGTGAGAATCGAGCGGATGCTGGCATCGCCCAGCGTGGCCCAGACCCCGTCACTGACCAGCAGCAAACGTTCGCCTTCGCGGAGTTCGCCGTCCAGGTAATCCATGACCACGTACTGATCCAGCCCCAGCGCGCGCTTGAGCACATGCTGCATGTCCGGCTGTTCCCAGACGTGGTCCTCGCTGATGCGTTGCAATTCACCCCGGTGCCAGCGATAGGCCCGGCAATCACCGACATGGGCCAGGGTAAAACGGCGACCGCGCAGCACCAGCGCGCTCAGGGTGGTCAGCAAGCCATTGGCCAGCAGCCAGCGATTCTGCGCCAGCAGCAGGCGATCCAGTGACTGGGCGACGCCCCAGGTTTCCGGCGTTGAATAGTAATCCAGCGCCAGGGCCTGCAAGGTGGATTGCGCGGCCAGTGCGCCATCGACGCACTGGCTGACGCCGTCGGCAAGGGCGAACAGATAACCCTTGCTGGCGGCGAGCGCCGGGACCGGTGTCACCAGGCGCAGAGCGTCCTGGTTTTCCGGTCGCGGGCCGCTGGCGCTGCACTGGGCGAAACTCAGTTGCAGGCTCATCAACTACCTCAGACGCGGGCGGCGGTAACTGCTGCCGAACCCCAGGTGGTTCTCCAGCGACGCTTGACGTTGAGCAGGCCGAACCAGGCCAGTACGCCAAGGAAGGCGAACAGCCACAGGCCGAGCTGATAGTCACCGGTGTTCTGTTTGATTGCACCCAGACCGGCTGCAAGCAAGAAGCCACCGATGCCGCCGGCCATACCGATCAGACCAGTCATGACGCCGATTTCCTTACGGAAACGTTGTGGCACCAGTTGGAATACTGCGCCGTTACCCGCGCCCAGACCGAGCATGGCCGCGACGAACAGCGCCAGTGCCGCCCACGAGCTGGGCAGGTTGAAGCCTACAGCGGCGATGCAGATGGCGGCCACGGCGTACATGCCGGACAGGGTGCGAATCCCGCCAAACCGGTCGGCAAGCGCACCGCCCAATGGACGCATCAGACTGCCGCCAAACACGCAGGCTGCGGTGTAATAACCGGCGGTGACCGGGCTCAGGTCGTATTGATCGTTGAAATAGCCGGGCAGGGCGCTGGCAAGGCCGATGAAACCGCCGAAGGTGACGCTGTAGAAGAACATGAACCACCAGCTGTCACGATCACCCAATGCCTTGAGATAGTCCGCCATGGACTTGGGTTTGGAGCGTTCTGGTGCATTGCGTGCCATCAGGCAGAAGGCAATCAGCGTCAGGACCAGCGGGATGACGGCGAAGCCGAACACATTGCTCCAGCCGAACGCCATGGCCAGAACAGGCGCAATCAACGCGGCCAGAACCGTGCCGGAGTTGCCTGCACCGGCGATGCCCATGGCCTTGCCCTGATGCTCGGCCGGGTACCATTGCGAGGCCAGCGGCAGGGCGACAGCGAATGAAGCGCCGGCCATACCGAGGAACAGACCGAGAATCAAGGCCTGCTCATAACTGTGAATACCCAGTTTCCAGGCACCGAACAAGGCGCAGATGACGATGACCTGGCCAATGATGCCGGCAGTTTTCGGCGACAGTTGATCAGCCAGCAAACCCATGACGAAGCGCAGCACCGCACCGGCCAGAATCGGCGTTGCCACCATCAGGCCGCGTTGTTGCGTGGTCAGGTGCAAGTCGGCAGCGATCTGTACCGCCAAAGGGCCAAGCAGGTACCAGACCATGAAGCTCAGGTCGAAATACAGGAAGGCAGCGAACAGAGTCGGTTTGTGGCCGGCTTTCCAGAAACTTGTATTCATTGAACACCTCATCTGCATAAAGGAAGTCTGTCGGTTCATGAACCGCAGCGGGCGAAGACCTGCAGGCGGAGCATCCATAACCTCGGTGGCTCCACCGGCCCCAATCACTGGGGCCAAAACGCAAAAAACGCCGCAACCCGATTCGCGTTGGCGAAAGAGGTGTGCGACGTCTTTGTCGTAAGTGGGGCAACCGCCGTTGGCTACCTGTGTGATTAGCTAAGCAAAAGCTGGGCCAGAGACGCGAAGGACGCTTTTTCGTTGGCCCGCATCACCCCAGCAGCTCGCTCATGGCAATGATCTGTTCGGCCACCTGGATCAGTTTCTGCTGCCTGCTCATGGCCTGACGGCGCATCAGGGTGTAGGCCTCTTCTTCCTTGCAATCCTTCATTTTCATCAGCAAGCCCTTGGCCAGTTCGATGCGTTTGCGTTCGGCCAATTGCTGATCGCGTGCCTGAAGTTGGGCACGCAAGGCTTGATCGCTCTCAAATCGTGCCATGGCGACATCGAGGATGGGCTGCAGGCGCTGGGCAAGAATGCCCTCGACGATGTAGGCGCTGACCCCGGACTTGATCGCCTGGCGCATCACGTCGGGATCGTGCTCGTCGGTGAACATCACGATGGGGCGCGGCTGATCACGGCTGACCAGCACCACCTGCTCCATGACGTCGCGGCCCGGGGATTCGGTGTCGATGAGGATCACGTCCGGGCGCACCGCTTCAACCCGAGCGGGCAAGTCGATGATCAGCCCGGACTCGTCGATGACTTCAAATCCCGCTTCGGAGAGCGCCGCTTTCAGGCGTCCGACTTTTTTCGGTGTGTCGTTGATCAACAGGATACGTAGCATGATTGCGGCCCTCAGCGGCTGACAACGTCGGGGGCGGTATCAGCCAGCGCATGCAGTTTGAAGCTGCGCGCGTAGCCCGCCGGATCGCTGCCGTCCCAGACTTTGCCGTCGATCAACTGGCTGCTGCGCATGGCCGAAGCAGCGACTTCGATGCCCACTTCACCCGCTGCCTGGCGATACAACTCCAGTTGGTGAACGCGTGTGGCGACCGACAGATAGTCCGGGTCCTCGCGCAGCAAGCCCCAGCGGCGGAATTGGGTCATGAACCACATGCCATCGGACAGGTAAGGCAGGTTCACTGCGCCGCCGCGATGAAAGCGCAGGGCATGATTATCCTGCCATTGGTTGCCCAGCCCATCGGTATATTCGCCGAGCAAACGCGGCTCGATGCAGCTGGCGGGTGCATCCAGATAGTCTTTGCCACTGATCAGCTGCGCGGTGCTGCGGCGGTTTTCCTGATTTTCTTCGATGAAACGGCTGGCTTCCAGAACGGCCTTCACTAGTGCGCGGGCCGTGTTGGGATTCTGTTCGACAAACTCGCGGGTGCAACCCAGGACTTTCTCCGGGTGATCCGGCCAGATCGCCTGGCTGGTGGCGAAGGTGAAACCCAGTTGTCGCTGCACGGCACTGGCACCCCAGGGTTCGCCAACGCAGAAGCCGTCGATACGCCCGGCCTGCAGGTGCGCAACCATTTGCGGCGGCGGCACGACGACGCTGGTCACATCGTGAAGCGGATGAATGCCTTGGCTGGCCAGCCAGTAATACAACCACATCGCATGGTTACCGGTGGGGAAGGTCTGGGCGAAGGTCAGCTTTGGGCCGCTTTGGTGCGCGCGCCGGTCCAGTGCCTCAGGAGTGATCACGCCGGCATCTTGCAGCGGTCGAGACAAATTGATGCTCTGGCCGTTCTGGTTCAGGCCCATCAACACCGCCATGTCCGTCGCGGGACCGCCGCCGATGCCCAGTTGCACGGCATAGATCAGGCCGTAAAGGCTGTGGGCGGCATGCAGTTCGCCGCTGACCAGTTTGTCACGCAGGCTGGCCCAGGAAGCCTGGCGCTTGAGATTGAGGGTCAGGCCATAAGGCTGGGCGAACCCCTGAGTGGCGGCCACCACCAACGATGCACTGTCAGACAACGCCATGAAGCCCAGGTCGAGGCTGTTCATTTCTGGCGCATCGCTGCCATTCACCCAGGCGAGCGGATCGTTTGTGGAGGTATTCATAAGCGTTTCTTCCTTTCCGGAAAAGCCTGTCTCGGGAGCGTTTGTAGCTGGCCCGATGAGGGGTTCTTCCATAAAAAAAGCGTCGTTCAAGCCGTTGCATAAAGCAAGGACGAAAACGGCGCCATTGTCTGTGCATCGCTCCACCGTTGGAACGAGTGCTGATGACTGTTCCAAGCAAGCGATATGCCAGTGCGAGCGCCCGCATTGACGCCGTCCTGTTAAAAGCTGATCGCATGCCTCGCGCCCGCCCGCCCAGGCGTCTATAATCGCCGCCCTGAATTCAGCTTCGACGAGTCGCGCCCGCCCATGTATAACCTGGCCCGCCAGTTACTGTTCAAACTTTCCCCGGAAACCTCCCATGACCTGTCGCTGGACCTGATTGGTGCCGGCGGACGCCTGGGGCTCAATCGCCTGCTGAGCAAGGCGCCTGCGCGCCTGCCGGTGACTGTCATGGGCCTGGAGTTTCCCAATCCGGTCGGGCTGGCGGCAGGACTGGACAAGAACGGCGCGGCCATCGACGGCTTCGCCCAGCTGGGTTTCGGCTTCGTTGAAATCGGCACGGTAACCCCGCGTCCACAGCCGGGCAATCCGAAGCCACGGATCTTCCGCCTGCCGCACGCCGAGGCGATCATCAATCGCATGGGCTTCAATAATCTGGGCGTCGATCATCTGATCAGCCGGGTTCAGGCCGCGAAATACACCGGTATCCTGGGCATCAATATCGGCAAGAATTTCGATACACCGGTCGAGCGCGCCGTGGATGACTATCTGATTTGCCTGGACAAGGTCTACGCCCACGCCAGCTACGTCACGGTCAATGTCAGCTCGCCCAACACGCCGGGGCTGCGCAGCCTGCAATTCGGCGACTCGTTGAAGCAACTGCTGGAAGCCTTGAGCATCCGTCAGCAGGCGCTGACCCAGTTGCATGGCAAGCGCGTGCCGTTGGCAATCAAGATCGCCCCGGACATGACTGATGAAGAAACCGTGTTGGTTGCCGCGGCATTGATCGAATCCGGCATGGACGCGGTCATCGCCACCAACACCACGCTCAGCCGCCAAGGCGTTGAAGGCTTGCCTCACGGCGACGAAGCGGGCGGGTTGTCAGGTGCGCCGGTACGCGAGAAGAGTACGCATACGGTGAAGATCCTCGCCGGTGAACTGGCCGGGCGTCTGCCGATCATCGCTGCGGGCGGCATCACCGAAGGCAAGCACGCGGCTGAGAAAATCGCCGCCGGTGCCAGTCTGGTGCAGATCTACTCCGGCTTTATCTATAAAGGCCCGGCACTGATTCGCCAATCGGTGGACGCTATCGCGGCAATGCCCAAACGCCAGGCATAAAAAAGGGGCTCCTGAGGAGCCCCTGGGCTTGCGCCCCGCGCCCGGATGGGACGCGCCTGGTTAGGTCATTTTTTACAGAGATTTGCTGGACTGGTCGGAAGTTACCTGATTACCCGACCGCGTGAAGTTCGTTGAGTCTGTGGATTCCCGCAGTGCCGGTCATACCGTCCCAGTTGTCGCCGCGTCCTTCTCGCCAACCATTGATCCACGCTTGGCGCACTGACGGTAGAGTAAAAGGGCAAAGCTCACGGGATTTTCCATGAACGCCAAATTGATATCCGCGTAAAAATGCTCTTTCCAACGGATCACGCTTAAGTCTTCTCATAGGGTGTTGCCCTCGTTTGTTGACTGTAATGTCCCTGGGACCTCGTGCTGAGGTCGGGCAGAATTATTCTGCCGTTGGTACCCGCTGCCGGCGTCGCGGGCTTGGTGCCGTTACCATTGCAGTAACAACCTGAGATGAGTTCTAACCAATGGATTGGGCGCTGTGAATGATCGTTTTGTCATAAGCACGTAACATTTGTGACCTCTGGGACATAAGCCTTGAGGTGTTTCAAACTTGATATTTTCTACAAGCCCGCAATGTCGAGGGTTTCGGCGCAAGCTGAGACCAATTCTCAAGTGCGGGTGATGGCTGAATGCACTCAGAGGCTTTTCGACGAAGGGTCACGATGTGACTTTTTATTGCGGCAGTTGTCATGCTGAATGAGTCACTTTTCAGCCAGTGTCTTTTGGCCATTGCGGGCTGAAGGTCAAACAGGTTGGATTCAAGGTAAAAACTGCCGCACTGACGTCATAACCTCATGCGGTGGACCGGCACAATGTGTGTGCCACGCAGGCGTTCTCCAAGAAAGACGCTTGTTTTAAATCTGGTGGGGCAATGCGTTGCCCGCCGCTTATGGCTACGGCCCTGGAATATTCATGTCCGAACGTTACGAACTTTTCCTCACGTGCCCAAAAGGCCTCGAAGGCCTGCTGTCTGAGGAAGCCACTGCGCTTGGCCTTGAGGAGACCCGGGAACACACCTCGGCCATCCGTGGTGTCGCCACCATGGAAACCGCCTACCGGTTATGCCTGTGGTCGCGCCTGGCCAACCGTGTGCTGCTGGTGCTCAAGCGCTTCCCGATGAAAGACGCCGAAGACCTGTATCACGGCGTCCTGGATATCGACTGGCAGGACCACCTTGAAGCCGATGGTTCGCTGGCGGTGGAGTTCAGCGGTAACGGTTCGGGCATTGATAACACCCACTTTGGCGCCTTGAAGGTCAAGGACGCCATTGTCGACAAATTGCGTACGCCGGAGGGTCTGCGGCCTTCGGTGGACAAGCTCAATCCCGATCTGCGCGTACATCTGCGCCTGGATCGCGGCGAAGCCATTCTGTCCCTGGACTTGTCCGGGCACAGCCTGCACCAGCGTGGCTATCGTTTGCAGCAGGGCGCTGCACCGCTCAAGGAAAACCTTGCTGCCGCGATTCTGATTCGTGCCGGCTGGCCGCGTATTGCCGCTGAAGGTGGCGCGCTGGCTGACCCGATGTGCGGCGTGGGCACCTTTCTGGTGGAAGCGGCGATGATGGCTGCCGACATCGCGCCCAACCTCAAGCGCGAGCGTTGGGGTTTTTCGGCGTGGCTGGGACACGTCCCGGCGCTTTGGACCAAGTTGCATGATGATGCAGTGGCGCGGGCACAGGCCGGTCTGGCCAAGCCGCCGCTGTGGATTCGCGGTTATGAAGCTGACCCGCGCCTGATCCAGCCGGGGCGCAACAACATCGAGCGCGCTGGCCTGAGCGAGTGGATCAAGGTCTATCAGGGCGAAGTCGCCACCTTCGAGCCGCGCCCGGACCAGAACCAGAAAGGCCTGGTGATCTGCAACCCTCCTTACGGCGAGCGTCTGGGTGATGAGGCGAGCCTGCTTTATCTCTATCAGAATCTCGGCGAACGTCTGCGCCAGGCCTGTCTGAACTGGGAGGCCGCGGTGTTTACCGGTGCCCCGGATCTGGGCAAGCGTATGGGGATTCGCAGCCACAAACAGTACGCATTCTGGAACGGCGCCTTGCCGTGCAAGCTGCTGCTGATCAAAGTGCTTCCCGATCAGTTCGTCACCGGCGAGCGCCGTACTGCCGAACAGCGGCAGCTCGAGCGTGAACAGGTGGAGCCCGAGGATACCGGCGCGCTGGAAGCGCCAGGCAAGTACGAGAAGTACAACAAGAACGGCAATCCGATCAAACCGGCTCCAGTGGTTGTCGAGCAGCCGCGCTTGAGCGAAGGCGGCCAGATGTTCGCCAACCGCCTGCAGAAGAACCTCAAGCTGCTGGGCAAATGGGTCCGTCGCGAAGGGATCGATTGCTATCGCGTCTACGATGCCGACATGCCGGAATACTCCCTGGCCATCGACCTGTATCACGACTGGGTTCACGTTCAGGAATACGCCGCACCCAAGTCCATCGATCCGGAGAAAGCCTCGGCGCGCCTGTTCGATGCGCTGGCGGCCATTCCCCAGGCGTTGAACATCGACAAGAGCCGCGTGGTGATCAAGCGTCGCGAACGCCAGAGCGGCACCAAACAGTACGAGCGGCAAAGTGCCCAAGGGCAGTTCCGGGAAGTCAGCGAAGGTGGCGTCAAGCTGCTGGTGAACCTGACCGACTACCTGGACACCGGCCTGTTCCTCGACCACCGCCCGATGCGTATGCGTATCCAGCGTGAAGCGGCGGGCAAGCGCTTCCTCAATCTGTATGCCTACACCGCAACGGCCAGCGTTCATGCGGCCAAAGGCGGCGCGCGCAGCACTACCAGCGTCGACTTGTCCAAGACCTATCTGGACTGGGCGCGGCGCAACCTGTCGCTGAACGGGTTCTCTGACAAGAACCGTCTGGAGCAGGGCGATGTGATGGCGTGGCTGGAAGCGTGCCGTGAGGAATACGACCTGATCTTCATTGATCCGCCGACGTTCTCCAATTCCAAGCGCATGGAAGGCATCTTCGACGTACAGCGTGATCAGGTGCAATTGCTCGACCTGGCCATGGCGCGTCTTGCGCCCGGCGGCGTGTTGTATTTCTCCAACAACTTCCGCAAGTTCGTGCTCGATGAAAACCTCGGCGAGCGTTATGCCGTGGAGGAAATCACTGCCCAGACCGTGGATCCGGACTTCGCCCGCAACAGCAAGATCCATCGCGCCTGGAAAATCATGGCGCGCTGATTGGCAACAATGTGCGGTGCGTAACGCTTCCACGGTGCGCACTGCAATTTCAGGCTAGGCAAATTAGTGGCGAATAGCTATAAGAGAGCCACAGCCAGCGTGACTGTTTACTGTGCTGGCGTCGTGAGTTTTGCGTATGCCGTCAAACCCTGTGCGCCCGAAGATTCTTGGCTTTATCAGCGAGCAGGCCTCTCCATGGGTCGTTGCAATAACGGCTCTGGTTTTAGGGTTGTTGTTGACGATCATCCTCGCCCTCGCCAATTTCGAACTCTATAAACGCCAACTGATCCAGCGCTTCAGCTTACTCGCCACCGAACATTTCAGTCGTATTCAGGAACGCCTTGATGGCCAGGTTTATCGCCTGGACAGCCTGCGGCGCTTCTTTGTCTTTTCCGATCAGATCAGTCGCGCGGAATTCAACGGTTTTGCCGCGCCGTTGCTGATGGGGACCCAGGCGTACTCCTGGGCACCGAGGGTCGTCGACACCGAGCGCGAGCCATTCGAGCGCCAGGCTGTCGTCGAAGGCCTGGGCGGCTTCAGTGTGCGCGAGCTCGACGCTGCGGGCGGGCTGCGAAAAGCTGCGGTCAGGGCGGAATATTTCCCGGTACTTTTCACTCAGTCACGCAGCACGCTGCCATTGCCCCTGGGCTTCGACATTGCCTCTGAACAGCTGCGCCACGAAGCGCTGGAGCGGGCGCGCCAGCTGGGCTCCATGGTCGTGACCCCGCGCATGCATCTGGTCGGTCTGGAACCGGTCAACGCGACCGGGATTCTGTTGCTGTCCCCGGTATTGGCCGGGGATGCCAGATTTTCGACGCGGGCGGATGATGTAAGCGGTTTTGTCATGGCCGTTATCAGTCTGAGCGCCCTGATGACCGAAGGTTTGCCAACCCAGGAAAACCTCGCCGTGACCCTGCGCGACCTGGCCGCGCCTGACGAGCCGGAACCCTTGTATCAGTCATCTATAGCGGCGGCCGAAAGTGATTTGCGGGTCAGCACGCTGTTGAACCTGGCCGATCGCGACTATCTGCTGGAGATCCGTCCAACCTCGGTTTTTCTCAACAGTAACCAATCGCAAAGGGTCAATGTGATCCTGTTGGGCGGGCTGCTGAGCCTGATGCTCAGCGCTTTGCTCTACAGCCTGGTCGGCCAGCGGCAACGCGCCCTGCGGCTGGTGGATCAACGCACGTCGGAGTTGCGCCAGCGCGAGCAGCAATTAAGCGGCACTCACGGCCAGCTGCGCAATCTGCTCAACGCCGCCACTGAGGTGGCAATTATTGCCACTGACCTGAATGGCGTGATCAGTACCTTTAATGTTGGCGCACAGAAAATGCTCGGTTACAGCAATGACGAGGTCGTGGGGCGCTTCACGCTGAAGGATCTGCAATTGACGGCAGAGCTCGAAGAGCATGCTCAGCGCCTGAGTGTCGGCTATGGCACCCAGGTTTCAGCGGGTGAAGCGATCTTTGTCGAAGCCAGCCAGGAGAGCATCCACCAGTCTCGGGAGTGGACCTTCGTACGGCGTGACGGCAGCACATTGTCAGTCAATATGCTGGTGACGGCCGTGCGCGATGAGCAAGGCCAGTGGGTGGGCTACCTGGCGGTTTGTATTGATATCACCGAACGCAAGCGCGTCGAGGAGGAATTGCGCAGGTTAGCGGTAACTGATTCGCTGACCGGCGTCTTCAACCGTCGCTATTTTCAGGAACGTCTCGCGGTCGAACTGGGCCGGGTCCAGGGTAATGGGGGAGCGCTGTCGGTGATCATGCTGGATATCGATCATTTCAAAAGGATCAATGACCAGCTTGGGCATGCCATGGGCGATTGGGCGTTGCAGGCCATTTCTCAGCGCATCAGTCTGCGGCTGCGTAGCAATGATGTGTTCTGTCGGCTGGGCGGGGAAGAGTTCATGGTGCTCTGCCCGGGCACCGATGCTGTTCAGGCGTATCAACTGGCGTTGGATCTGTGGCGTGAGCTGCGCAGTCAACCGGTCGATGGCATTGGGGTCATTACCGCCAGTTTCGGCGTTGCGGGCTGGCGCGAAGGGGAAGGTGACGACGCATTGTTGCTGCGCGTGGATTCGCGGGTCTACGCAGCCAAGCAGGCGGGGCGCGACCGGGTCGAGGCGGGCGGCTGTGAGGGTTGGTGAACGAGGGGCCGGTCTTGCGACAGACCCCTTTCGTTGACAGGTGCGGGTCGTTTACTGCTGCTGAATCGACACGGTGTTGTTGACCAGTTTCGGCTGGCGATACAAGTCGACCAACACTTCATCCAGCACTGACGAGGCACCAAATGGACGCGGGTCATTAAGAATGGCCACGACCGCCCAGGTATTGCCGTTGCTGTCGCGGCTGAAACCGGCGATGGCGCGAACCGTGTTCAACGTACCGGTCTTGATATGTGCTTCGCCCAGCAGTGGCGTGCGCTTGAGGCGCTTGCGCATGGTGCCGTCCATGCCGGCCAGTGGCATCGAACTCATGAATTCGGCGGCATACGGGCTGCGCCATGCGGCCTGCAGAATGATCGCCATTTCACGCGCGCTGACCCGCTCTGCACGGGACAGGCCCGAACCGTTTTCCATGACCAGGTGTGGCGCGGTAATGCCTTTTTTCGCCAGCCACTGGCGGATCACCCGCTGTGCGGCCTTGGCATCATCGCCATCGGCTTCGTTGCGATATTCCGAACCCAGGCTCAGGAACAACTGCTGCGCCATGGTGTTGTTACTGAATTTGTTGATGTCGCGAATGATTTCCGTGAGGTCTGGCGAGAACGCCTTGGCCAACAGTTTCGCGCTGCCTGGCACTACATCGACGCGGTCCTTGCCGAGGATGCTGCCGCCCAGTTCCTGCCAGATCGCGCGTACAGCGCCTGCTGCGTAGGTCGGGTGGTCGAGCAGTGACAGGTAGGTCTGGGAATTGCAGCCATCGCCCAATTGCCCGCTGACGGTCACCACGACCGTGCCGTCCGCCTGCGGGATCGGGCTGTAACGCACGTCACCGGCGCATTGCTTGGAGGCTACGGCCTTGACCTGATTTTCCACGCGGATGCTGGCGATCGGCGGCTCGACGGACACCAGAATCTTGCCGCCGTCGTTGCGGGTGATGAAGCGCAGGGCCTTGAGGTTGATCATCAACGAGTCGGGTTTGACCAGGAACGGCTTGTTCTTGTCGTTGCCGTCATCGTCGAACACCGGGAGCTGCGGCTGCACGAAATGGCTGCGGTCCAGAACCAGATCACCGGTCACTTGCTGGACGCCATTGGCGCGCAGATCGCGCATGAGCAGCCAGAGCTTTTCCATGTTGAGCTTGGGATCGCCGCCGCCTTTAAGGTAGAGGTTGCCGTGCAGCACACCGTTGTTCAGGGTGCCATCGGTGAAGAACTCGGTCCTCCATTGATGGGTCGGGCCGAGCATTTCCAGCGCTGCATAGGTGGTGATCAGCTTCATGGTTGACGCCGGGTTGACCGATACGTCGGCGTTGAAAACCGTCGGATTGCCAGGACCGTTAAGCGGCAGCATCACCAGCGACAAGGCATCGTCGCCCAGCTTGCTGGCTTTCAGGGCTTGCTGAACCTTGGGCGGCAGCGTGGTGTTGATGACCGCTGCCTGAGCAGGCAGTCCCAGTGGCAGCAGAAGGGCGAAAAAAAACAAAGGACGCAAAGATTTGATCATTCAATAAAACCCTACTGCAAAGAGGGGAAAAATAAGAGGGCATGGATGGGTTCCCTCGACAAAAATAAGTAGCTGACACAGACGGTTGTTGAAGAAAAGCCGTCTGGCGGTCGAATAGACGGCATTATGCCCCAACCAGCGGTGACTTGTGCTCCGGTGCAAGCGTCTCGACCGCTATTTTTTATCAAGTGCCGAGTCGGGCCGCAGCAGCCTGTTTATCGGCAATACCCGATCTTGGGCCTGTTAGGCAGGCAATTGGCCGCCCAAACTGCTAAAGTGCCGCCCGATATTACTTATGAGGATTTGTTCAATGGCCACTAACCGTTCCCAGCGTCTGCGCAAAAAGCTGTGCGTAGATGAATTCCAGGAGTTGGGTTTTGAGCTGAACCTGGACTTCAAGGAAGATCTGGATGACAAGGCGATCGACGCGTTCCTCGAGGAGTTCCTCAAGGACGCCATGGAAGCCAATGGTCTGGGTTATGTTGGCGGCGATGACTTCGGTCTGGTTTGCCTCATCAAGCGTGGCTCGGTCAACGAAGAGCAGCGCGCTGCTGTTGAAGCCTGGCTCAAAGGCCGCAGCGAACTGACCGAAGTTACCGTCAGCCCGCTGATCGACGTCTGGTACCCGGAAAAACCAATCAATCCGGTTGCCTGATGTTCCGAGGAGGCAGGCCACGCGCCTGCTTCCTTGTTCTACCGCGTTTCCCTTCCGGTTGCAGATCCCCGTCTAGTCGTGGATCCCCTCGTTTCCCCCATTGCGGTTGCCCGATTCATCTGTCTGATGGAGCGCGTTGCGCAAGGCTGTCTCCAGTACACTCATCGCAGCTACCAAAGCTGCCTGACACGCCTCAATGATCTCCACGGGTTCGGCTTCGCCACAGGCATCTTCCAGCGCTTCACATCTGTCGATGACCTGAACCGCCCGAATGATCCGCGCCGCGCCCTTGATCTTGTGTGCCATCTGACGAATGTCGGCCTGATTCGCCGTTGCCTTGAGGCCGGTGAGTTCCGCGCGGTCCTGTTCGCAGCTGAGCAGCAGTTGCGCCAATAGCCGCTGAACGCTTTCGGGACGATCACCGGTCAACAGGCTGACGCTGCCCATGTCGAACACTTCGGGAGCCGATATTTCAGGGCGTTGCCGAGCGCGAGGCTGGAGCTTGTCCAATCGTTCGTTGAGCGCCTTGAGGCTGATGGGTTTGAACAGGCAGTCGTCCATGCCCGCATCCCGACAGCGCTGTTTCTCTTCCGGCTGGGCATTGGCGGTAAAGCCCCAGATCGTGCAGCGCTGACGCTTTTCATCCTGCTCATGGTTGCGGATTGCGCGAGTCAGGTCGTAGCCATTCATCACCGGCATGTTGCAGTCAGCTATTACCAGATCGAACTGTCCTGGCAGCCAGAGCTCAAGCCCTTGGGCCCCCTGTTCCGCTGTCGAGCAGTGATGGCCGAGAAATTCGAGCTGCTGACACAGGAGCATGCAGTTGGCGGGATGATCGTCGACGATGAGGATGTCCAGCGCCGCCGTTTCCCGTGGCGGTGCTTCCTTGGCCGGCGCGGCGATTTCCAGCGGCTCCAGGGTTGTCAGATCAAAGGTCATGTGGACTTGCGTACCGTCTCCGGGCTCACTGCTGAGGTTCAATGTGCCGCCCATCATTTCGCACAGGTGACGGCAGATCACCAGCCCCAGTCCGGCGCCGGTGCGCGGCTGTTGACCGGTGTTTTCCGCCTGGGCAAAAGGCTCGAACAGCCGCTGCTGATCCTCTGTGCTGAT
Organism: Pseudomonas sp. DSP3-2-3; assembly: GCF_049898225.1. Taxonomy (NCBI): domain Bacteria; kingdom Pseudomonadati; phylum Pseudomonadota; class Gammaproteobacteria; order Pseudomonadales; family Pseudomonadaceae; genus Pseudomonas; species Pseudomonas sp. DSP3-2-3. The sequence continues at coordinate 136,790 of NZ_JAFCXH010000007.1, forward strand.
GCCGATGCCGCTGTCCTGGATCAGCACGTGCAGCCGCAGCTGTTGCGGGCCCGGGCTGGTGTCGGTCTGCAGGCTGATTTTCACCTGACCCTGCTCGGTGAACTTGATCGCGTTGCTGATGAGATTGGAGAGAATCTGTTTGAAGCGCAGCGGATCGATCAGGACATCGGTGTTGATGCCGGGGTCTAGATCAAGCAACAGCCCGAGGCTCTTTTGCCGGGCCAGCCCGTCGAAGACACGAAACACCGATTCGACCAGCTGGCGCAGATTTGCGCGCTCCGGACTCAGGGTCAGGCGGCCTGACTCGATGCGCGCGATATCCAGGATGTCACCGATAAGCTCCAGCAGATCCTTGGCCGAGCCGTAGGCCACCTCGATGGCCGGTCGATCCAGCTGACCCTGATCGGCTCGACGCAGGGCCAGTTCGAGCATGCCGATCACGGCGTTCATCGGGGTGCGTATTTCATGGCTCATGGTTGCCAGGAAGGTGCTCTTGGCGCGATTGGCGTCATCGGCCTGATCCTTGGCGGTGCGAAGCTCCTCGATCAACTGGCGACGCTCGCTGATGTCGATCCAGCCCCCGATGACGCCCTGGACTTCACCCAGCGAATCACGGAACGGCAGGATCCAGTGATAGATCGTCAGATGTCGGTCGCCGATGTGCAGCGTGCGGTCGAGGATCAGCGGCGTGCTGCTGGCCATCACCCGTTTGTAGTCGTCGGCATATTCGTGGGCTTCGTCGACATCACTGAGAATGCCCTCGGTAACGGTTTTGTTGAGGATGTCCTCACGCCGCGCCGAGAAGGCTTCCAGATAGCTGTCGTTGCACATGCGCAGCAGTCCTTCGCGGTCCCGCACGTAGATAGGATGCGGAGTGCCGTTGACCAGAGCGCTCATGAACTCGAATTGATCGCTGAGTGCGCGCTCGGCCCGTTCGCGTTGCTTGATCTGGCGTCGCATGTAGGCATTCCAGGCCAGTGAACCGAGCAATAACAGACCGGCGCCGATGAGGATCTGATAGATCTGGCGCTGATAGTCGTGCCAGTTGCCGCCGGCCGGGGTATACGAGCGCCAGCGGTTGTTGATCACCGCCAGATCCTGCGGGGCGATGCTCGACAGCGCCTTGTCGAGAATGGCGCTCAGCTCAGTGGCCTTGCGCGAGGTGGCCATGGAGATCAGGGCCGGCTCGTTGCCGACGGTCGCGGTCATTTGCAGGCGGTCCTCGAAGACGCCTGAAGAGAGAAAATAATTGGCGATCAGCAATGAGGTGATCGCGCCTTCAACTCGACCCTGGGCAAGCATGTCCAGTGCCTGGAAAGGGTTGTCCACTTCGATGGGCACGATCTCCGGGAAGTTGTCCCGCAGGTAGGCGGTGAGAGGGCTGCCGACGTTGATCGCCACCCGTTTGCCGTTGAGTTGCTCAAGTCGGGGTGGGTTGTCTGGCCATTTGCGCGTCACCAGCACGAATGAGTTGTCTACGTATGGACGACTGAAACTGAGCTGGTCTTCGCGCTCCTCACTGGGAATCAGGGCTCCGATCATGTCGGCCTGGCCCTGACTGACCCGATTCAGCATGTCGGACAGGCTTTGCGACCGGCTGACTTCGAAGCGCAGCCCGGTGCGCAGGCGCACCAGTTCCAGCAGGTCGGCGGTGATGCCGCGGAAGTTGCCGTTGGCGTCGAAGAACGTCAGCGGTGCATAGGATTCGTTGATGACAAGGCGCACGGTTGGGTGTTGCGCGATCCAGCGCTCCTCGCGCTGGGTCAGTTGCAGTTTCTGATCGGTCAGCATCAAGTCGTCAGCCCCCCAGCGCCGGGAAATGGCAATGCGCTCATCAACGCTGATGGATTTGAGGGTCTGATTGAGTATGGGCAACAAGGGCGTGCCGTCGTTGCGGACTGCGAAGCTGAAACCGTTGGCCTCATGCTTGCCGAAATTGGCCATCTGCACGTTATTCAGATAGCCCTTGTTGATCAGGTACTGGGTGGAAATGGTATCGCCGAGAAAGACGTCGGCCTGATTGAAAGCAACGGCGTTGATAGCGCTCTGAAACGAAGGATAGGTCTTCAATGTAGCCCCCGGGTAGAGGGCCTTGACGCTGGACTCCGGCAAATAGTGATAGACCATGCTCAGGCGCATGCCCTCCAGGCCCTGGTTCAGTGCGCGCGTCTCGCCGACGCGCGTTACCAGCACCGGCTGATCCACTGCGTAAGGTGTCGAGAGCTTGAGACTGCCATCGATTGCCTCGAACCCGTTTGCGCTGCCGAGCAGATCGATCTTGCCTTCCTTCAGGGCGCTGATTGCCGAAGCTCTGGACTCATAGCGCTGGACCTTGACGGGCAGGTCCAGCGCTTCGGAGATGATGCCGGTGTAGTCGGCGGTAAACCCTTCGTACTCTCGACCTGACTGGGTCAGATCGAACGGCGGGTAGTCAGGGGCAGAAGTACCCAGGATCAGCTCGCGCTTCTCGTGTACCCACTGCCACTGCGCCTTGTCCAGCTTGACGTCCATGTGTCCGGGACTGGAGCGACTCAGCAGGCGGTAGGATTCGCCGCCAGCCGGAATCGCCTGGGCGCTCCAACTTGCGCAGACGCAGGCGGCCAGTATCAAATAATGTTTAATGCGGGTGGACATCCGGTCCCTCACACGAGCGCGTTGCGTTTTGCCATCTCGATAAGTTCTACCAAGGTTTTAACCCTGAGCTTTTGCATCAGGCGTGTTTTGTAAGTGCTGACGGTCTTATTGCTGAGAAACATTCCCTTGGCGATTTCTTTATTGGTACGGCCCTGAGCGAACAGCTGCAATACCATCAACTCGCGATCATTGACCAACTTGAACAGTTCGATTTCGCTGGGTTGGCCATTTTCGCCAGTCGCTTTGGTCAGCGCCTGACTCGGGAAGTAATTGTAGCCGGATAATACGGCTTTCACCGAGCTGAGCAGTTCACTGAGGTCTTCCTGTTTGCAGACATAACCTGCGGCGCCCGATTGCATGCACCGGATGGCGAACAGGCTGGGGGTCTGTGACGTCAGGACCAGGATTTTCGAATGCAGACCCATGGCATTGAAGCGGGCCAGTACTTCCAGGCCGTCGAGCTTAGGGATGCTGATGTCGAGGATGATCAGATCCGGCATGCATTCGCGGACCATCTGCATGGCATCCACACCGTTATCGGTTTCACCCACCACCTGGTAATTTTCGTTTTCCAGGAGCATTCGAACGGCGAGGCGAATAACCGGGTGATCGTCGATGATAAAAACTGAGTTCATGATTCAATCCATACAAGCTGCGAAGAAAGCGCGCACCTTAGCTCAGATGTTCAAGCAGGCCCATGAACAGACTGCGCTGCAGGGTATATATAGGAAATGTCCTACAACAATTAAAGTATCGGAGTACGAGAACGCCCATTTTTCGTTGCGTTAGTGTTTAAATTATCAACGGAATGTCGTGAGAATTCAGTTATAAAAAAATACCTTGTTTATTTCGGTTATGAAATTTCCTGCAAACTAAGAACTGTTTTCCTACAGTGTTCACTGTTTGATTTCATTGCTATTTACTTATCTCTTCACAGCGGTCTTGTCCGGCGCCTGGCTCGATCATGCGTCGGGGAGGGTGGCATCAAGCATGCGGCACAGATCCGGGCCGTGCAGGGGTTTGCTCAGGCAGCCCAGTAGCGGAAGGCCGCGTTCGAGTGCCATTTGTTCAAGTGCGTGCAACTGACTGTTACCCAGTCCGCTGAGGAGTATGGCGCGGCGGACGAAGCCACGTTTGTGGGCCAGTTCAATCAGGTCGAACCCCTGAAAGTCCGGCAGACCCTGGTCGCAAAGCAGCAGGTCGTAGGGTTTGGGAGTGCGCGTCATGGCTTCCAGTGCCTCGGTGGCCGTCAGGACAGGGGTAAGCAGGAAATACCCTTGGTTGTTGAGCAGGATCTGCGTGGCGATCAGTTGAAACGGATGATCCTCCACCAGCAGGATGCGCAAGTTGTGTTTAAACATGGGGGGAGCTTCCGGCAACGTGCTCGCGCAACGCGGGTGCGGATCGAGGCGGATCGGCAGCCTTCGAACGGCATCGGCGATGGCTATTGGACTAATGGGAGATGTGCCAGTAGTGGCAATCAAAGTGGCGGGATTATTGGGCAGTGCCAGCACCCAAGCGATAGGACCTTTCTGATATGTGCGTAGGGCGATTCTGAAGTTTCAATGCGCATCTCGCGCTCATTGGTGCTGAAATGATTCGAGTGGATGCCATCCCAGCGTTTGGCAACGCGTGAGACAGCATCCCTCCGGTGCCTTACATGGGGCTTGAGCGCCCCGTCATCTCCCTGGCCATTTCACTGGCGTAGCTGTCGGTCATTCCGGCGATGAAGTCGATCATGCGCAGAAACGATGCATGCAGCGGCGCGTGTGGGTCGGGGGCGCTGTTGCCCATCAGGTCGAGAATGCGTCGATGCTTGAACGACGGCGTGCGTCCGCCGAACTGTTCCAGTGCTGCGCCGCAAAACGCATTGAGGAGAATCTCAAGGGTGGTGTATGCGCCAATCTCGTGCAGGGTCTTGCGCTTGTCCTGGAAGATCTTCTTGCGCGCCATGTCCTTGGCATCGAGCACGCAACGCTTTGCCGGGCCATGCATGTGTTCGACCAGATCGCCACTGAGCGTGCCGGCCAGCAATTCGTCCTGTTGCTCGACGAACGCCCGGGCGGCAGCGTTGGTCAGGTGTTCAATGGCCTTGCCACGCAAAATGGCCAGTTTGCGCCGCCGTGAGTCGTCCGGGCCGAGCTGGCGATAGGTGTCCGGCAAATCATCGCCCACCAGGCTCAGCAACAAGCCCTCGACCTCGGCATAGTCCAGCAGGTCCATCTCCAGCCCGTCTTCCAGATCGATCAGGGCATAGCAGATGTCATCGGCGGCTTCCATCAGGTACACCAGTGGATGGCGCGCCCAGCGTTGTTCCTCAAGTTGTGGCAAGCCCAGTTTGTGGGCGATCTGTTCGAGGATCGGCAGCTCGCTCTGGTAGCAGCCGAACTTGTGTTTCTTGTAGCCGAGGGAATCGGCATGTCGTGCGGTCCAAGGGTATTTCAGGTACGTGCCCAGCGTTGCGTACGTCAGGCGCGTGCCACCATCGAACTGGTGATATTCCAGTTGGGTCAGGACCCGAAAACCCTGCGCATTGCCCCCGAAGTTGAGGAAGTCATCGCGCTCCACTGCGCTCATGGCATCCAGCCAGCCGCGCCCGGCTGCCTGATTGAACCAGTTGCGAATCGCATCCTCGCCAGAGTGACCAAATGGTGGGTTGCCAATATCGTGGGCCAGGCAGGCCGACTGAATGACCATGCCCAGATCACCCGGATCGCACCAGTCGGGCAGGGCGCTGCGCAAGGTCTCACCGACACGCATGCCCAGCGAGCGACCGACGCAACTGACTTCCAGCGAGTGGGTCAGGCGGGTATGAATATGGTCGTTGCTCGACACGGGATGCACCTGGGTCTTGCGCCCGAGGCGGCGAAACGCCCCGGAGAAGATGATGCGATCGTGATCCTTGTGAAAAGGACTGCGCCCCAACTCTTCGGGGCTGTGCAGGGTTTTGCCAAGACGTTCGCGGTTGAGCAGGGTTTGCCAGTCCAAGGCTCGCACTCCATAGATTAAGTGCGCCTAGCTTCCCGTTTCGCGACGCTGACAGCAAGTGGCGGGTGGGTATTGGTTTACATTCCCGCCGCATCCACATCAATGAGCAGCAAGCGCTGACCATTGTCGAAGAATTGGCCCGCCGTCAGGCAATACTGGTTGCTGGTAGCGTCGCGGTAAGTGTTCGACAGGCTCAGGCGTCGCTCATGCCATCCTTCAGCCAGCAAGTGGTAGAAGTAGGGCCGCCATGACCAGTTATGCCCAAGGTATCTGGCGTCCGAATGCCAGGCGCCGTTGCGCCATTCGAGGTTCGGCGTGAGTTGCGTTCCATGCCGGTCACATTGATAGAAACGCAGTAGCCAAGGGTAGTCGAGCAGTTTTGGCAAATCGCTGATCGGGCTCTGGTTTTCATCCCAGTGCTGCAGGATTGACATCAGGGTGGTCAGTTGCTGACGCAGGCTCATCAGCCTCGCGCGCTCAGCCACCTTGCGCAGTACATAGCGATCCCGCAACTCGGCGAATTGCGCGACAAATGCATCGGCCCGAAAGAACTCAAGTTCGCCCTGGGCGAAGAGGAAACCCTGTACATAACGTGAGCCGCACTCCAGGGCGAAATGCAATTCAGCCTCGGTTTCAACCCCTTCGGCGATGATCCAGCACCCGGTTTTCTCGGCCATCTGCGCCAGGGCTTTGACCACGTCGCTGCTGGGCCCGCCGCGCGCGGCCGCCTGGAACAGGCGCATGTCGAGCTTGAGGATGTCCGGCTGCAAGGCCAGCACGCGATCCAGTTGCGAATAGCCGGCACCGAAATCGTCAATGGCGATCCGCGCGCCCGCTTCACGGTAACGGCTGACGACCTCTGCGAGGCGTTGACTGTTGCCACCCAGTTCGGTGATTTCGAACACGATCCTTTCCGGCGCGATGCCGTGTTTTTTCAACTGCTTGAGACTGGGCAGCGGCTGATCGGGCCGCAGACGACTGATCCATCTGGGGGAAATGTTCAGGCTCAGGAACCAGTCATCGGGAGCCTCATGGAGCCGACTCAGTGCATCGTCGCGGATGATTCGGTCCAGGCGCCGCAACTCGGTGCCGGGCACCCTCGGATCGGCGAACAACGGGCCGACTGAGGTCAGGCGATTATCGCTTTGACGCAAACGGCCCAGGGCTTCAACACCAGCAATACGGCCAGTAGCGGTATCGATGAACGGCTGAAAGCAGGCAAGTGGTTGCCCATCGATCACATGGCCTCCTTAGTAGAGTTAAACGCTGGAAAAAGTTTTCGTCGGACAAACAAAAAGCGTCCAGTCAAGACAGAACCTTGAATGGACGCTTTAGGACTTGTAACAAGCTCGTTGCAAGAATGCAGCCAAACACATGCAACCCGGCATCAGGATGCCATCAGTGCTTGCGCGGCGGCCCCTGCAGGGCGAGGCGGATGACCGGCAGCAGGCTGACGCCCAGCTTGACAATCCGACTGAAGCCACCGCTGCGACCGCTTTTGGCGCCTTTGCCGCTGAGGAAACCCAGTAGCGTCACAACACCCATACCCCAGAGTGGCGCATGTTTGATGCCCAGGGTGCCTTGCCAGTTTTGCGTCATGCCACGAACGCGGCGCAGCGGCTGCAGCAGCTGGCTCGATTCCTGGCGGATCTCCTGGCGGTGCATTTCCATGCGCAGGCGGATAAGGGCTTTTTGCAGTTCACGGCGAGTATGCTTTTGATGGGATTCGGGCACGCTCATGGCATCAGTCGCTCACGGTCATTGGCCAGTTCTTCGAGGGTCGCGTTGAACGGCGAGGACTCGTCGAATATGGCGGCTTTTAAACGCATCGAACAAAACAGCGCGGCCAGGGTGTAGAACACGCAGAGGCCGATGATGCCGGCCAGCCGATAGCTGTCCCACAGCACAATCAGCAACAAGGCCGAGAGCCCGGTCAATAACAACAGCGCGAAAACCAGCGCAAGGCCGGCAAACAATAGGAGGCTCAAGGTGCGAGCTTTCTGTTCCTGTAGTTCTATGCCGAACAGCTCGACGTGGCTGTGCAGCAAACCCAGGAACGCCGCGCCCAATCGCCGTGGCGATGAGGTTTGGTCCTGTTCAGGACCGGATTCCGTTCCCAAAGCCATAGCCGTTAGCGCCTTGTAGCCAGCAGACCGATCAGGAAACCAACGCCGGCAGCGATGCCGACCGATTGCCATGGATTGGTCTGGACATAATCTTCGGTGGCCACTACGGCAGCCTGACCGCGCTCGCGCAGCGACTCTTCAGTGACTTTCAAGGTCTCGCGAGCCCGTGACAAACTTTCCTGAATCTGCCCACGCAACTCGTCTGCCTGTTCGCCAGCCAATGAGGCGGTATGGCTGAGCAGCTTTTCCGTGTCTGCGACCAGGAGTTGAAAATCGTTCATCAGGATTTCCTGGGCATTCTGTGCTGTTTGGCGGGACATAGTGTTCTCCGTTCAGTGGCGTATGGATGTTTCGAGTCCGACGAATTGCGGAAGGTTCATTTCAATTGCAGCGTGATCCGCATGCGGTGATTGGTACAGCTTTTGCTTCTTGCTGGTGCGCCATCCGCACCATTGCGCCGACTAAGAGCACAAAGGCAGCGGACGTGGCTAAAACCGGTATTTTCTTTCTAAAAACTCCCTGGGAAATCCTGAACCGCGCGTCAGGCATATCAATGACGCGCCAAAGCAGGTCGTGAGGCTTGTGGCGGTACAGAGCGACTGAACCACTTCAGTGCGCCGTCTGATATATCGCGCTGTTTTGGTGCCTTTCCGGCTTGCAGGCCTGCCTTGATGGATAACTTACAAAGCGCCGTTGACACATTGGTCCACAGTTCCAATACCCTGTTTTTGCTGCTCGGTGCGGTCATGGTTCTGGCCATGCACGCCGGTTTTGCATTCCTGGAAGTCGGCACTGTCCGCCACAAGAACCAGGTCAATGCCCTGGCGAAAATCCTCAGTGACTTTGCTGTCTCGACCCTTGCCTATTTCTTTATAGGCTACTGGATCTCCTACGGCGTCAGCTTTCTGCAGCCTGCTGCGGTGCTCAGTGCCGATCACGGCTATGTGCTGGTGAAATTCTTCTTCCTGTTGACGTTCGCCGCTGCTATTCCGGCGATCATTTCCGGCGGCATCGCCGAGCGTGCGCGGTTTGCGCCGCAGTTGTGCGCCACGGTATTGATCGTTGCGTTCATCTATCCGTTCTTTGAAGGCATGGTCTGGAACGGCAATTTCGGCCTGCAGCGTTGGCTGGCCTCGTCCTTTGGCGCGAGTTTCCATGATTTCGCCGGTTCTGTCGTGGTTCATGCCATGGGCGGCTGGCTGGCGCTGGCTGCGGTGTTGCTGCTCGGGCCGCGAAACGGACGTTATCGGGAAGGACGTCTGGTGGCTTATCCACCTTCGAGTATCCCGTTTCTGGCGCTTGGGTCGTGGATTCTGATTGTCGGCTGGTTCGGCTTCAACGTGATGAGCGCCCAGACCTTGCAAGGCGTCAGCGGACTGGTGGCGGTCAACTCATTGATGGCCATGGTCGGCGGCACGGTCGCGGCATTGATTGTCGGCCGCAACGACCCGGGCTTTCTGCATAACGGCCCCCTGGCCGGGTTGGTGGCAATCTGCGCGGGTTCGGACCTGATGCATCCCATCGGCGCATTGATCACCGGCGTTATCGCTGGCGCGTTGTTCGTCTGGTGTTTCACCGCCGCACAAGTGCGCTGGAAAATCGACGACGTGTTGGGCGTGTGGCCGTTGCATGGTCTGTGCGGCGTCTGGGGCGGCATCGCCTGCGGCATCTTCGGCCAGGCGGCGCTTGGCGGGTTGGGCGGCGTGAGCCTGATCAGTCAGTTGATCGGCACCGGCCTCGGTGTGCTGGTGGCGCTGCTCGGCGGCTTCGCCGTTTACGGCGCGATCAAGCTGATCATTGGTCTACGGCTGAGCCAGGAACAGGAGTATTACGGTGCCGACCTGTCGATTCACAAGATCGGCGCAGTGAGTCAGGACTGAGCGTCAATCGCCGGGAGTGAGCGCGATCCTGCCAATGTGAAAATCTGCTGGCAGGAGAGGCGGCCGTTCTGCTCTTATAGGCGTCCAGGCTAGCCACTGCGGGGACCCATTCACGATGAATCTCCAAACCCTCACGCCCTACGGCGGCATCACCGTGATGCTGCCTGCCGTACTGGTGATTACCGCGTGGTTATGGACCACCCGTTCGCACCGGTCAGCGCTGCTGTGGATCGCAACGGTGGTGGTGGCGTATTCAATCGTGATTACCAGCAAGATCCTGTTCAAGGGCTGGGGCGTGGCCCTCGAAAGCCTGGGTATTTACGTATTCAGCGGCCACGCGATGAATACCTGCCTGGTGCTCATCGTCGGCTTGAGTCTGTTGGCGCGGCAACTGCACCAGGCTCTGCGCTGGCCGGCAGCGGCGCTGGGATTGACCCTGGGCTGGGGGTTCAGCATTTTTTGCGTAGCGCCTTTCATCCACCCACTGCCGGAAGCAATTGCCGGCGCCTTGGTGGGTTCGCTCGCGGCCCTGGTGTTTCTCTTCGGGCTGGAAAATATCCGCTCCGGGAGAATCCCGTCCTCCGCGCTGGTGGCCGGATTGCTCTTGATTGCTTTCAGTTCGACCACGACCAAGTACACCGCCGAGTCCTTGCTGGATCGTATTTCGATGAAAATGTCCGGCGCCGACGCGGCATTCCGGGCGCCGGACTGGCGTACTCCGGCCGAACCTTTGTAAGAGAGCCGATTCAGGTTCTGATATTCATGTACATGGCTCGACGACTATGCCACGCGAGCCTAAAATAACTGCCCGTTTCCCCTTGAGGGCCTTGCCATGCCTCCGGAATGCCAGCTGTTCGGTACCTTGGGTTGCCATTTATGCGAAGTCGCTGAAGCCGAGTTGTTGCCGCTGGTTGAGCATGGTTTGCTGGTTGAATTGGTGGACATCGGCGAGAACGAAGGGCTGATCGAGGATTACGGGCTGCGCATTCCCGTCCTGCGACGTGTGGATACCGGCGCAGAGCTGGACTGGCCGTTCGATGCCGAGCAGATCGTGACGTTTTTGCGTAAGTGACTGCTGAGAGGGAAGCATGATCCTCTAGGACATGCTCTAGCCGGGAAGTCGCTCTCCCGGCTAAAGCCGGTCTTACAAGAGGTGTTGGCGTGCCTTAGTGTTGCAAAACATGAAATAGGCCGATCAAACTTTGACCTGATGGGCCAGGTTCCCTAGGCTTCGAGAATCTTTGACGGGTGAGAGCAGGACAAAAACGCAGTACACCTTTCATCTGCGCAGCGAAACGCCTGGCGTTTTTGCCTGCCATCCCCACGTCTCGAATGAACTGGAGAACTGATGAAATCTTATCTATGGCTTGGCTTGATTGGCGCTGCATCCCTTAACAGTGCCTTCGCCGAAACCCGCTCGGTACCCATGAACCTGGTCAGCGCGACTGACGCGCCTCAGCCCATCGGCGAGGTCATCATCAGCGAAACACCGTACGGCCTGTTGTTCACTCCCAATCTGAAAGCACTGCCCGCCGGCGTGCATGGCTTCCATGTGCATGCCAACGCCAGTTGTGAAGCTGCCATGAAGGACGGGGTCAAGGTTGCCGCCGAGGCTGCGGGCGGCCATTTTGATCCAGGCAAGACCGGCAAGCACCTGGGACCATACGCCGAAGGGCATCTTGGGGACCTTCCGGCAATCTATGTCAGCGCAGACGGCATGGCGATCTACCCGGTGCTGGCGCCTCGTTTGAAGAAGCTTTCCCAGGTCAAGAATCACGCGCTGATGATCCATGCCGGTGCCGATAATCATGCAGATGTACCCAAACCTTTGGGCGGCGGGGGCGAACGCATGGCCTGCGGGGTGATCTGATCCAGGCTTCGGCGCGCTGGGTTCTGAACCGGGCTTGAGCGATAATGCCGCGCCAGTCAACCAAGAGCCCGCGCATGTCCGATCCCGTTTTTTCCGCCGCCGACAGTCAGGCCAGCACCCTTTATCTGCCTCCGGGCTCATGGTCAACGGTGCTGGATTGTCTGTGCGCACACTTCAAGGCCATCAGCCGCGAGCAATGGCTGGATCGCATGGCGCGCGGTCGGGTGCTGGATGCTCAGGGCGCGCCGATTGCGCCCGGCCTCGCTTACCGGGAAGGCCTGCGGATTCACTATTTCCGCGAAGTGCCCAACGAAACGCCAATCCCGGTGGTGGAGTCGATTCTGTACGCCGACGAGCATCTGGTGGTGGCGGACAAACCGCATTTCTTGCCGGTAACTCCGGCCGGTGAATACGTTGAGCAAACGCTGTTGCGCCGCCTGATCCGGCGTCTGGACAATCCGGATCTGGTGCCGCTGCATCGTATCGATCGGCACACCGCAGGCCTGGTGCTGTTTTCCGCCAACAAGCAGACGCGCTCGGCTTATCAGTCGCTGTTTCCCACGCGCAAGATCGACAAGCGTTATGAGGCTATCGCTGCGGCCTTGCCTGGCGTGGATTTTCCCTTGCTGCACAAGACCCGACTCATCGAGGGCGAACCGTTTTTCCGTATGCAGGAAGGACCGGGCACCAGCAATACCGAAACCCGGATTGAAGTCTGCGAGCAAAATGGCGATCTGTGGCGCTATGGACTTTATCCGGTGACGGGCAAGAAGCATCAGTTGCGGGTACACATGGCGGCGCTGGGTGCGGGGATCTGCAACGATCCGTTTTATCCCGACGTCATCAAGGATGCCGTGGACGATTACAGCCGACCGCTGAAACTTCTGGCGCAAAGCCTGCGTTTCATTGATCCATTGAGCGGTGAGCCGAGATTATTCGAGAGTCAGATCAAGCTGGACTGGTAGACAGGTTGTCCAGACGCAAAAAAAAACCCGCACCTGGCGGGTTTTTCAGCAACTGGATCACGTCGTCATCAAAGGTCTTTGACGGTACGCACTTGATCCTTGTTGACGCGGGTTTCTTTGCCATCGAGTTGCTTGAATTCGTAGAAACCCGACTCTTCATCGTATTTAGGGGTATCGACAGCCTGGATTTCGCGGCCGTCAGTCAAGGTGATCACAGTGGGCGAGGCGCAGCCGGCGAGGGAGGCGAGGCTCAATGCAAGCAGAAAGGCAGCGGGAAGGGTCCGTTGTTTCATTACTGTGTCTCCAGAGGATTCTTTTGATTAACTGACGTTCAGACGTACGCGCCGCCAGCAAGTTCCGTGAATAGTAACCCTTGTGGGGCGCACGAGGTCAAACGGTGATCCGCGTCAACAGATCCGGGGTGTTGAAGTTCGCCAGGCGAGGATCGCCTGCCGCACACTGCACGGCAACCGGCTGCAACGGCTCCATGGCCCGGCGCGGGCTGCGTTCGCCGGCCTGCCAGGCCGCTTCGAAGGCTGCGGCATGCCGGGTGGGGATGATACACAGCAACGGCTGCCAGTGTTCACCATCACGCACCATTACCGGCTGATCAGGGTGCGCAAATGCCGTTTCACGCAGCGCTTGCAACAACTCGCCGTCAATCAGTGGAACATCGCAAGGCAGCACCAACAGGAAGTCATGCCGGGCCACGGTCAACGCTGCGCGAATGCCAGCGAGTGGCCCGTTGAAATCAGCGTTGTTGTCCTGCACCAATTGATCAGCGTAGTGCGCGTACTGATCGAGGTTGCGATTGCAGGAAATGATCAGATCATCGGTCAATGGTCGTGTCAGGCGCTGAAGGTGCTGGATCAATGGTTCGCCGCGCCATTCGATCAGGCCTTTGTCGCGCCCGCCCATGCGCTGACCCTGGCCGCCGGCCAGCAGCAGGATCGAGCAGGGTGGGAGGGGAGCGGAACCGGACATGGCAGACTTAACCGAGGCAGTGAAAAGGAGTGCTGTGATATAACACCGGGCTGTTTCCTCGACAACTGGATTGAGCCTATGAAAGCCAAGGCTGACACACCTTTCGTGCCCTTGAATATCGCTGTCCTCACCGTCAGCGACACCCGCTCCCGCGAAACCGATACCTCCGGCCAGATGTTTGTCGACCGCCTAACCGAGGCCGGTCACAACCTGATCGAGCGCGTACTGCTCAAGGATGACCTGTACAAGATTCGCGCCCAGGTAGCGACCTGGATCGCCGATGATGAGGTGCAGGTCGTGTTGATTACGGGCGGCACCGGCTTCACCGGGCGCGACAGCACGCCAGAAGCCGTGGGCTGCCTGCTGGACAAGCAAGTTGATGGTTTCGGCGAGCTGTTCCGGCAGATTTCCGTGCCTGACATTGGCACTTCGACTATCCAGTCTCGTGCCCTGGCAGGCCTGGCCAATGGCACGCTGGTGTGCTGTCTGCCGGGCTCGACCAACGCGGTGCGCACCGGTTGGGACGGGATTCTCGCCCAGCAGCTGGATTCGCGTTTTCGCCCGTGCAACTTCGTGCCGCACCTCAAGCAGGCCGAGCCCTGCGCAACGCGTGGGTAGCCGTTCATGAACAAACCCTTGATGCCGGTTGAAGACGCGCTCGCGCGTCTGCTGGAAATGGCTGCGGCCACGCCCATTACCGAACGTGAACGGGTGCCGTTGGCCAACGCGCAGGGTCGTGTACTGGCGGTGGATCTGATCTCCACGCTGGACCTGCCGCCATGGCCAAACAGCGCCATGGACGGTTATGCGCTGCGCCTCGCTGACTGGGCTGGGGAACCACTAAAGGTCAGTCAGCGGATTTTCGCCGGCCAGGCCCCCGAACCCCTGACGCCCGGCACCTGTGCGCGGATCTTCACCGGCGCTCCGGTTCCGCAGGGTGCCGATTGTGTCGAGATGCAGGAAAACGCTGTGGTGCAGGCCGATGAGCGGGTTGCGTTTATCGAACCGTTGCTCGCCGGGCAGAATATCCGCCCTCAGGGCCAGGAAACCCGCGTTGGCGATAAGGTGCTGGCAGCCGGGACTCGTCTCGGTCCCATCGAACTGGGACTGACGGCTTCCCTCGGCCTGGCCGAAGTTGACGTGATCCGCCGGGTGCGCGTGGCGGTGTTGTCCACTGGCGACGAGTTGATCGAGCCGGGACAGCCATTGGGGCCAGGGCAGATCTACAACAGCAATCGCGTGCTGTTATGCAGTTGGCTCAAGCGTCTGGAATGCGAAGTCATCGACGCCGGTATTCTTCCGGATGATCTGGAAAAGACCCGCACAGCCCTGACCGCGCTCAATGATGTGGACCTGATTCTTTCCACCGGTGGCGTCTCCGTCGGCGAGGCTGATTTTCTCGGTCATGCACTGCGCGAGGAGGGCGAGTTGTCCCTCTGGAAACTGGCGATCAAACCCGGAAAACCGCTGACATTCGGCCATTTCCGAGGCGTGCCGGTGATCGGTCTGCCGGGCAACCCCGCTTCGACCCTGGTCACCTTTGCCCTGTTGGCCCGGCCTTACCTGCTGCGTCGTCAGGGTGTGCAAGACGTTACGCCGCTGCAATTCCCCGTGCCTGCCGGATTCGCCTGGACCCGGCCGGGCCATCGTCGCGAATATCTGCGCGGGCGTCTTGAGCAAGGTCGTGCGGTGTTTTACCGCAACCAGAGTTCAGGTGTTTTGCGCAGCGCCGCCTGGGCCGACGGGCTGATCGAAGTCCTGGAAGAGCGCACCTTTGCCGAAGGCGAATGGGTCAATTTCATTCCATTGAGTGAAGTCTTGGGCTGAGACTCTGATGCTGGCCGCTGTTCCCAGGGCAAGTAACTTCCCTTGGGAACAGCGGTGAGAGTGAGCTTGTGTCAGTCCTTGACTGACTCTTCCTCGCGCCGATCCGCATCGAACAGTTGCTCAAGTTCCTTGCGCGCTTCCCGCGCCGTTTGCAGCACTTTGGCTGCATCGTCATAAACCAGATGCTGCGCGGCGAGCACCTGTTCGTCATGGCGTTTGAAGCGATTGATCCGCGCGTCAGCCTGGGCCTGGCTCAAGCCCAGGCCGAGCAGGGTCTGGCGGCTCATTTCCAGGCTGGAATAGAAGGTTTCCCGAACGGCCTGGGCGCCAACGTCAATCAGCCGATGCACATGCTGGCGGTTACGCGCCCTGGCAATGATTTTCATGTTGGGGTACAGCTTGCGCACCAGTTCGGCGGTCTTGATATTGGTGTCCGGATCGTCGGTGGCGATGACGAAAAACTCGGCCTGATCGACCTTCGCCGCACGCAGGATTTCCGGGCGCAGCGGGTCGCCATAAAACACCGGTACATTGCCGAAACTGCGGGAAAACTCGATCGATTCCACGGCGGTATCCAGTGCCACAAAAGGAACGTTCTGCGCCCGCAGGATACGCGCCACGATCTGGCCCATGCGACCCATCCCGGCGATCACCACCCGAGGCGAATCGGTGGTGATGTCCTTGTATTCGTCAGGAACTTCGATAACCAC
The DNA here is from genome assembly GCF_049898225.1 of Pseudomonas sp. DSP3-2-3. NCBI lineage: Bacteria > Pseudomonadati > Pseudomonadota > Gammaproteobacteria > Pseudomonadales > Pseudomonadaceae > Pseudomonas > Pseudomonas sp. DSP3-2-3. The sequence continues at coordinate 152,774 of NZ_JAFCXH010000007.1, forward strand.
TTTCTTCGGCTTGAGCCAGCGAGCAATGGCCAGTAGCAACAAGGGCGTCATGGCCATCGACAAGGTGATGGTCAGTACGAGAATGTCGTACAGCCGGGCATCGAACAGGCCTTGATCGCTGCCGATCTTGAACACCACGAAGGCAAACTCACCGCCAGCCGCGAGCACGATACCCAGGCGCAAGGCGCTCTGTTTGCCCAAACCGCCCGCCAGGCGGCCGACCAGAAACAGCAGCGGCAGCTTGATGAACACCAACAACAGGGTCAGTCCCAGGACGATGGCAGGCTCGCTGAGCAACAAACTGAGATTGGCGCCCATGCCGACACTCATGAAAAACAGCCCCAGCAGCAAACCCTTGAAGGGCTCGATCTGCGATTCAAGTTCGTGACGGTATTCCGAATCGGCGAGCAGCAGCCCGGCGAGGAATGCGCCCAGGGCCATGGACACTCCGACTTGATCCATCAACCAGGCGGTGCCGATGACCACCAGCAAGGCCGTCGCCGTGGACACTTCCTGGATTTTGGTCTTGGCGACAATACGAAACACCGGGCGTAGCAGGTAGCGGCCGCCGACCACGACAATCGCGATACTGCCCAATACGCGCAGGCCGTGATTCAGGCCTTCGCTGGCGCTGAGGTTGTGATCGGAGCCCGCGAGGAACGGCACCATGGCGATCAAGGGGATCGCGGCAATGTCCTGAAACAGCAGGATGGCGAACGCCAGTCGCCCATGGGGCAGGTTGAGCTCCTTGCGTTCGGCCAGGCTTTGCAGGCCGAATGCGGTGGACGACAGCGCCAGGCCGAGACCCAGCACCACAGCGGTATTCAGCGGTTGGCCGAACGCCAGCAGCGCGACGCCGCCGATGATCAGACCCGTCAGCAACACCTGGGCCAGGCCTACGCCGAAAACCGATTTGCGCATCACCCATAAACGTTTTGGCGAAAGCTCAAGGCCGATGATGAACAGCAGCAGCACCACGCCGAGCTCGGAAATGTGGCTGACGCTTTCGGGATTGCCGATCAGCCCCAGCACCGACGGGCCAATAATGACGCCAGCGAACAGATAGCCGAGCACTGCGCCCAGTTGCAACCGCTTGGCCAATGGAACGGTCAAAACCGCGGCAAGCAAAAACACGACTGCGGCCTGTAACAGGCTGCCTTCATGGGGCATGGTGAACTCCTTGGCATCTAGCGAAAGGTCAGCTGATCGACCTTGAATAGACCGCCATTAAACCATGTGCAGGCTACGGTTCGTTGTCTGGATGTGCTGTGACATCCGTCAAGGGAAGTGGCTGGGCGATGTAACGCGACGCGCATGGGCGTAATATGGGCGCGCATTTGGCGACGAATGCCGTCCATGAAGAATTCAGGAAACCCGCAATGACCAATAAACAGCGTTTGATGTATTCCATTCTGATTGCTTTGAGCGTGCTGGCGATCATGTTGGGTCTGTCGCATTTGCAGACCATCGGGGTGATTACCGAACAGACCTTTCAATACATTGCCATCACCGTTGCCATTCTGGTGGTGGTCATCAATGGCTTCATGCGGCGCAAGGTCAAACGCTAAAGGCGTGTGGGGCGGGCGCGCCGATCATTCGGCGGGCTTGCCCGGCTCGTTCAACCGTTGCCAGGCGCGCGGATGCAGGCTGTAGCTTTTGTCGGCGTTGAGGTGAATGACGCCTTCATCGCACAGACGCTTGAGCACTTCGCGCACGCTCAGGAACGACAGCGGGATATCCAGCTTCAGCAGCTGGCTGTGAACGCCACGCACGCCCAATGCGTGCCCTTCGCCAGTGGCCGTCAGCAAGGCGTCCAGGACTTTCAGACGGACCAGACTGGTGCGCAGGCCGAAACTTTTAAGCAGCTGTCGGATGGGCTCATTGCCTGGACGTTCCGCATCCGACGTAGCGGCAGGTGTCTGTGCTGCGACGGCTGATTGGCGAAGCATCGTTCGAGTAGTGGTTGCGTGACGATTAAACATGCGCAAATTCCTTTTCAGGCCCTTCTTGTGATCTATCTCCTTAATAAGACGAATGAGCGCGAGAAATCCTCAGCCTGAAATGCAAAAAACTTCCTGAATGCAGATGACGTCATGCTTTGCCCAAGGCATGGCTGGCTAAATTTTCCGGATCGGCTTCGTTTAATGGGGGCGACAAGCGGCGGCGAGCTCGCGCCTGCCGGTCAGCCAAGCCATCAGGAGTCAGAGTGATCATTTCCAAGCGGATGCCGACGATTTGCGTTTCAGGGCTGTTGTTCTGCCTGAGTTTTACCGTGCAGGCCCAGGCGCCCGCAGGGCACGCCAGCGCTGAGATACGCCGCACGGCATTTGGCGTGCCGCACATACGCGCCAACGACGAACGGGGTCTGGGCTTCGGTATTGGTTACGCCTATGCCCAGGACAATCTGTGCCTGCTGGCCAATGAAGTGGTGACGGTCAATGGCGAGCGCTCGCGCTTTTTTGGTCCGGACAAACAAACCCTTGAACAGCGCAATAACCTGACCAGCGATGTGTTCTTCCAGGGCTTGAACAGCCCGCAGGCGGTCGGCGCGTTCTGGAAGGCGCAAACGCCGCAGGTGCGTCAATTGGTCGAGGGTTACGTCGCAGGCTACAACCGTTATCTGGCCGAAATCCGCGAGAAAAACGGGCAGGGCCAATGTCTGCAGGCGGCCTGGTTACGGCCGATCACGCCCGAGGATCTGGTCAAGCTGACCCGTCGCCTGCTGGTCGAAGGTGGCCTCGGGCAATTTGCCGAGGCGGTGGCTGGCGCGGTTCCGCCCAGTGTGGCGAAGCAGGCAAGCATTGCCGACAAGGAATTCGAGGTCGCCGAAGCCAACATGCAGAGCTTCGCCTTCGAGCGCGGCAGCAATGCGGTTGCCATCGGCAGCGAGCGTTCCGCCAACGGCCGCGGCATGCTATTGGCCAACCCGCACTTTCCCTGGGTGGGCGGCATGCGCTTCTATCAGATGCACCTGACCATTCCCGGCAAACTCGACGTCATGGGCGCCTCGCTACCCGGCCTGCCGCTGATCAATATCGGCTTCAGTCAACACCTGGCCTGGACCCACACCGTGGACGCGTCGAAGCATTTCACCTTGTATCGCCTCAAGCTGGACCCCAAGGACCCGACCCGTTACCTGGTCGATGGCCAATCCCGGGCCATGCTCAAGACCACCGTCAATGTCGCGGCGACGGACAAGGACGGCAAACCTTCGCAGCAATCCCGAGACCAGTATCGTTCGGAGTTCGGCCCCATCGTGCAATGGCCGGGCAAGCTGGACTGGAATCGTGAATATGCCTACAGCCTGCGCGACGCAAACCAGACCAATGATCGGGTATTGCAGCAGTGGTATTCGATGAATCAGGCGACCAGTCTTGCCGCCTTGCAAGCTTCGTTGCAGAAAATCCAGGGCATCCCGTGGGTCAACACGGTCGCGGTGGATGATCGTGGGCAGGCGCTGTACATGAATTACGCGGTGGTGCCCAACGTCACCGCGCAGAAGCTGGCGCAATGCAGTGACCCGACCGCGGGGCAGGACATGATCGTGCTCGACGGCTCGCGCAGTGTCTGCGCCTGGGACAACGCCAAAGGTGCGGCGCAAGCGGGCATCTTCCCGGCCTCGGCTTTGCCCAGCCTTGCGCGCAACGATTACCTGCAAAACTCCAATGACTCGGCGTGGATGACCAATCCGGCGCAGCCGCTGACCGGCTTTTCGCCGCTGATCAGCCGTGACGCCGTGCCGCTTGGCATGCGAGCGCGGTTTGCCGTCGAGCGTCTGCGTGATGTGCAGCAGGCCGGCAAGCAGGCAGACAAGATAGGAATCGCCGATCTGCAGGCAATGGTCATGGATAACCGCGTTTACATGGCCGAGGCCGAAGGCGGCGCCCTGCTCGATGATGTACTGCAATTCTGTGCCGGCTATTCAGGGGCGGATGTGGCGACGATCAAGGCGGTCTGCACCAGCCTCGCCAAATGGGATCGCAGCGCCAACCTGGAAGCGGGTATCGGCTTTGTGCATTTCCAGAATCTCGCCAAGGCATTGCAGAAGGTGCCGAACGCATGGCGCATCGCATTCGACCCTGCCAATCCGCTGCATACCCCGCGAGGCCTGGACATCAGCCAACCGGCGGTAGGTGAAGCGTTGCATGCTGCGTTATTGGCCTCGGCCGAGCAGCTGGAAAAAGCCGGTCTGGGCAGCGACAGTCATTGGCGGGATGTTCAGGTCTCGACCGTGGGCGCGCAGCAGACGCCGATCCATGGTGGGCCGTCAGTGCTGGGTATCTACAACGCGATGACCGCGATACCGCGCAACGATGGCAAGCGCGAAGTGGTCAGCGGCAGCAGCTATTTGCAGGTGGTGACGTTCGACGAACGTGGACCTCAAGCCCTGGGACTGCTGGCGTCATCGGAGTCCAGCAACCCTGACTCGCTCCACAGCAACGACCAGACCCGGGCATTTTCCGATAAGCGCTGGGGCGAATTGCCGTTCACCGAACAGCAGATCGAGCAGGACCCGGAGTATCGCGTGCAAATCATCAAGGAAGGGCAGCGCCAAGACGGGCGAGCGTCAGGCGGCTAGCCTTTGGGCATCCCGGCGGGGCGTCTGTTGATGACCGGGTTGCCTTGAGAGTTGTGGGTCAGGAACACCGGCAATACTTTGGGCAGGGACGCCAGCAGGCTGGCCATGTCGCCGGTGTTGTAACTGCCGCCGAGGCGGATTGCACCCGTGGCGCTGTCCGCCAGCAGGATCGGCTGGGGCAGATAGCGATTGATCAGTGGCAGTGCCTGATGCAGCGGCAGGTTGTTGATCACCAGCTTGCCACTGCGCCAGGCCAGGCTGGTGTCGTTGGCATAGGTTTCACTGATCTGCGGCTGGAAGTCGCCGGTTTTGTAGCTGGCCTGCATGCCTGGGTCCAGGTGCATGCCGATGCCCGGTTGTGAGGCATTGCTGGTGACCTGCACCGAGCCGTCAACCAGCATCACTTTGACTTGATCCTGATACATCCAGACATTGAAGCGGGTGCCGGTCACGGTAACGCTGCCCGCGCCTGCCTTCACCACAAATGGATGCTGGCGGTCGTGGCTGACCTCAAAGAACGCTTCGCCTTTGTTCAGCGTCACGCTGCGGCGGTCCTTGTAGTTGGCGAAGGTCAGTTCAGTGCCCAGATTCAACTCCACCCGACTGCCATCGGCAAGGGTAATCAAGCGAGTTGTGTCCTGTGCCTGGTAAGCGTCGTAAGCATTGGGCAGCCAGCCCTGACTCCAGCCGATATACCCCGCCGTCGGCAAAGCCAGCAGTGCAACGGCCGCTGCTGCAGCATACGCGCGCCAGCGAGGGGAGGTGCGCATCGGGGCGACATCCAGCATATCGACGTTGCCCGATACCGGTGCAGAATTGATCGGCGTGATCGCCTCGGAGACATCCCAGATTTCCAGCACCGCCTCGTATTCAACGGCATGCAGCGGATGCGCGCTCAACCAATGCTCGAACGCCCGACGTTCCTGGGCGGTGCAATCGCTGGCGTGCAGCCGCATACACCAGTGCGCAGCGGCATCGGTGATGGCATCGTATTCGGCTTCGCTAAGAATGGGATCGCTCATTGGCACTCCGGTAGAGCCTGCATTCTACCTCTGCGCAGGAGTCGACGAGAACAGGCATGGCGTTTGAATATCAATGTCCTACAGTATTTTCCCGTAACAGAGCACGATTCCCATTCCCGTATGGCCAGCAACGCTATTTACTCGAACTGCCGAGCCGCCTAGGCTGCCGGTCGTCATCATTTTTGAAGGAGCAACGAGTGAGCCTGAGTATCGAAACGACTTTGAATCCCACAGAGCAGGATTGCCTGGGGATCCTTACGCCACTGCGTGCCTATAACGTTTCCCAGGCCGGCGATGCCGGCGCGGAAAAATTCGCGCTGCTGGTGCGTGACGACATCAGCAGTGAAGTGCTCGGCGGGCTGTCCGGCAAATTGCTCTATCGGTGGATGTTCATCGAACTGCTGGCTGTGCCGGAACAGGCGCGCGGGCAGGGACTTGGGTCGCGCCTGATGAAAATGGCCGAGGAGCTGGCGCTGGAAAAAAATTGCGTCGGGATCTGGCTCGACACCTTCGACTTTCAGGCGCCTGAGTTCTACCGCCGTCTTGGTCTTACCGAGTTCGCAACCCTGCCTGATTATCCGCCGGGTCATCAGCGATTCTTTTTCCAGAAACGCCTGGGTCTCGCCGGAGCGCCCGGTTTACCTGCCTGAAGATGAGCAGTAATCTCGACGTCGGTCCTTTCAACCTCGCTCTTCCAATAATGACCCCGGAGCTTCAGATGTCTGTACCTCGCGACAATCTCGACCTGCAGCACGTCACGTTTACTGAACTGGCGGAGGTGTTGCGCCAGATATTCCTGCGCCACGGTACTTCGCCTGAAGTTGCCCAGGTCTTGTCGCACAACTGCGCCAGCGCCCAGCGCGATGGATCTCACAGTCACGGGATATTCCGTATTCCGGGCTATCTGTCCTCACTGGCCAGCGGTTGGGTGGATGGCAAGGCAGTGCCGGTGGTCGAGGACGTCGGTGCGGCGTTCATCCGCGTTGATGCGGCCAACGGGTTTGCCCAGCCGGCCCTGGCCGCCGCCCAGCCGTTGTTGATCGAAAAAGCCCGCAGCGCCGGCATTGCGATTCTGGCGATCCGCAGCTCGCACCACTTCGCGGCGTTATGGCCGGATGTCGAGCCGTTCGCTGCTCAAGGTCTGGTGGCCTTGAGCGTGGTGAATAGCATGACCTGCGTCGTACCGCATGGCGCACAGAAACCGTTATTCGGCACCAACCCGATTGCTTTTGCGGCGCCACGCGCTGGCGGTGATCCGCTTGTTTTCGACCTGGCAACCAGCGCCATCGCCAACGGAGACGTGCAGATCGCTGCAAGGGAAGGGCGCCAGTTGCCAGCCGGCATGGGCGTCGATCGAGCCGGTCAGCCGACTCAGGATCCCAAGGCGATCCTCGACGGTGGCGCGCTGCTGCCGTTCGGTGGCTACAAAGGCTCGGCATTGTCAATGATGGTTGAACTGCTGGCCGCCGCCTTGACCGGAGGTAACTTTTCCTTCGAGTTCGATTGGTCGAAACATCCTGGCGCCCAAACCCCCTGGACGGGCCAGCTGTTTATCGTCATCGATCCAGACAAGGGCAGCGGACAGCATTTCGCCGAGCGCAGTGAAGAACTGGTCAGGCAGATGCATGGCGTCGGCCAGGAGCGCATGCCCGGTGACCGTCGTTATGCAGAGCGGGCCAAATCCCTGACCCAAGGCATCGCAATCTCCCGCGCTGAATGGGCGGGGCTTGAGCAACTGGCGGCGGTCTAAATCGCCGGCAACAGTCTGGCGGTTCGCGCCTGGGCAACATTCAGGCGCACTGACTGGCTGTTACTTGGCATCACTTCCTCGGCCTGGCGATTTTGCCCACAAGGCATTGCCAGGGCACTGGCGCTCAGAGCATCGACCAGCAGTGCGGCAAAAAAGGTCATTGTGGTTTTCATTAGCGATGCTCCATGGCGGCTCTTAAGCAAGAGCCAGCTTAAGAGTCGCCGCGTCTGAGCGTTAGCCAATTGCTGCCGGGTTATTGCCTGATGCTGTTGAGCGCAGCGCGCCCGGTCTGTACGCCTGAATTGTTGATATGTAATACCACCCCTATCTATGCTTGGGGCTGGATAGACAGCCTGAGCGTCCTGCGCAGCGGTGGTTGGGGAGGGGATATCTTGCAAGGCCATCTTTAGAGGTGACCGCTCGTCGTACACCTGCTTGCGTTCCGCTCGCGAGGCAACTACTGTATATTCAAACAGTATATCGAGAAAGGGGTTCGCCATGTCCTTGGAGCAATTTGAAAACGTCACTGCCGATCACTCAGTCGCAATGAACGGTATCCATGAAATGCAGCGCGAGGACTTTCTCGCCCTGGCCAGCGCATTGCGGCAATTCAATGCTTGTCAGTCGCCGGTCTCGATGGTCATAGCCAACGCACAATATGGGGGTGAGCGCTACGCGAGCCTGGCCAGCGAATAGTCAGCGGGGAACTCCGCTGGTAGATTTCGTTGCAGGCGAACGGGGTTCGGCCTGCGCATTCATGTCGCCTCGGCGTTCCCGATGGCTTCTTTTGCCACTGCGGATCAGCTGAAGCGCCAGCAAGGTGCCAAGAATAGAGAACACACACCAGCCCAGCAGGAAAGTCACCACTATTAGAGTCTCCGACTACTTCTGTACTTTTGCGACAAGTTGCGCATTGTACGCCGTCCTGAGATTACGTCGATCAGGTCTGTAGCGTTATATCGTCAAACACCGTATTCCCCTCGTGCTAGACCGAGATAGTGGGACTTAACCCTCTATTAAGGCAGCGACCCACGCAAATGGAGAGTATGGTAATGGATGACATTCCGCTTCAGGTAAACCCTAATGAATAACCTCGGCGCACGATTGAAAGAAGAGCGGAAGTCTCTTGGGCTCTCGCAGCAGCAGTTTGCAGCCATCGGTGGCGTAGAGGCAAACGCGCAAGGGAAGTATGAAAGTGGCGAGCGAACCCCCCGCTCGGACTACCTTGCGGCACTGGGTATCAAGGGCGTGGACATCCTCTATTTGCTTTCCGGCCAGCGCACTCCGTTGAGCTCCGAAGCACTTAACGATGCTGAACGTGAGGTCATCGTGCATTACCGTAACCTGACCCTCGTCGATCAGGACGCCATCGGCCAGTTGGCGCAGTCCCTTTCTGAATGCTTGCCGACCTCTGAATAATCCCTCGCACCAACGGCCAATGTGTTGCCTTTGGATATACGAAACATATATGCTTCGTATATTCCATTTGAGGTGAATCATGGGTCTCGTCAAAATTTCCGAGCAGATGCATGCCAACATCCGGTCAGCCAGTGCCGCGCTGAGTCGTTCCATCAACGCCCAGGCTGAGCACTGGATGCGCGTCGGTATGCTGGCCGAATTGCATCCATCGCTGGATTACAGCCAGATCTGCCAGATGCTCATCCGTGCCGAGCACGCAGGTGGCACCGTCCTCAGCGCACAAACCTGCGATATTTCCGATACTACCGAACACGCAAAGGTGGCATCGCGATGAGTGGCGCAGTCAGCATCAAGACCGAAGAAGATCTGGTTCAGCTGCGTATTGCCGGACGGCTCGCTGCCGATGTGCTGGCGATGATCGGCCCTTACGTCAAGGCCGGTGTCAGTACCGAGGCACTCGATGACATTTGCAATGAGTACATTGTCAAAGAGCTGAAGGTGATCCCGGCCAATGTCGGTTATCACGGTTTCACCAAGACCACCTGCATTTCGCCTAACGCGGTGGTCTGTCATGGCATCCCGTCGGCGTCGGATATCCTCAAGGAAGGCGACATCATCAATATCGATGTCGCGGTCATCAAGGACGGATGGTTCGGCGATACCAGCCGGATGTATTTCGTGGGTGAAGTCAGCCCCCTTGCCAAACGACTGGTACAGACCACCTACGAAGCGACGCGGGCGGGCATTCATGCTGTCCGACCCGGTGCGACCCTGGGCGATATTGGCAATGCCATTCAAACGGTCGCGCACCGCGAAGGCTTCAGCGTCGTCCGGGAATATTGCGGTCACGGCATCGGCCGCAATTACCACGAAGATCCACAGGTCCTTCATTACGGTGCGCAGGGCAAAGGCATGAAGCTCAAGCCTGGAATGGTCTTCACCATCGAGCCGATGATCAATGCCGGAAAACCGGGGACCAAGGTGCTTGCTGATGGCTGGACCGTGCTGACCCGGGATCTCTCCCTTTCAGCCCAGTGGGAGCACATGGTTGCCGTGACTGACACAGGGTTCGAATTGCTGACGCCATGGCCTGATGGCACGGGCGAATATCCCGCCATTTAAGCCCGCAAACAAAAAGACCCGGCCTGGCAACAGGTCGGGTCTTTTAACAAGCTGGGTCAGGCTTCGAGACTTTTCGCGGTGTTTACACCTGAAGAGCTGAGCTTGATCGGGTAATTGAGATTGCGTCCGGATTTGCCTGCGGCATCCACGCTGCCGTCATGAATCAAACCGTTTTGCTGGAGATACTCAAGGGTATCGGCAACTGCGTGCTCCCCCCTGTAGTTGTCCAGGATTTCCTTGCCCAAGCCGTTTGGATGAGCGTGGAGGAGTCGGGTCAGTACTTCTTTTTCCAGAGCTTTGTCGATTGTCATGCTTACCTCGCGTTGCTGGTTAATGAGCGCTGCTTGGTATTGGGACAGTAGCGATTCCATTTTGTTTAGATCTGCGTGCCCGGGAACGTTTTTTTCCAGTGCACGGCCGTCACGCCCACGCCTTCAGCCTGAAGAATGGCAAGCCTGATCGGGCCTGCGGCGATGTTTTCGCTGACGCTCCAGACGCCGGCATGCAGCGTTGCGAAATGCAAGGCATCGCTCTCGCACAAATGCCAAGCCTGATGGTTGAAGTGGCGCGGCTCTCCGCGAAACTGGTAGTGAATTTCGAAATCCGTCTGGTCAGTCATCAACGTTTCCGCCTGTGAATGTAGTGGCTACATAATCTTAAAAAAATGGGTACTTCCGTTGTACTCGCCACCTTGAGCTGCCATTGCGCTCTGGATGTGGCCATTTCATTTCAAGATCGATACAGGCGTGCAATAAACTTCAAGCGGCCATGAATCGTACTGCGGGTCAGGCCTCCAAACGTAGTTCGTTTTCAAAATCCCAGGAGGAAAAATTACACGGATTCGGACCAATTTGAGCCGTCGTCCGATCAGCGGCAATAGGCCACGTTTGCCTTCGATACACTTGGATGTATGTAAGTAACTTAAGCGTTTCAGCGTCTATTCATTTGGGTTGGCCGAAGATCTGCGTGACCTTGAGTGATACAGTGCCGCTTCAAAATCAAACGAGGGCCTACACATGTCATTGCTGGATGATGAACAGGATATCTGGGATATGTTTGCCGCTTCGGCGCTGACCGGGCTAATCACGCGTGGCGCTATCGAGCCTGCCGATGCTGCTCAATTGGCCGCTGATTATGCGTCCCAATTGATGATCCAACGGGCGTTGCGTATCCAGTCTGAAGAGGATGCCGCAGACAACGCGTGACCAGCGTTCCTGCACAAGCAAAAGGGTCCGACGCTGCATAGCGTTGGGCCCTTTTGTATTTTTCGGCACAAGTTCGGCAGGGTTCAGCCGCAGCGCTTGAGATCCACCACACCGACGAATTCATTGCCGTGGCCCATGACACACGCGACGCGCTGGTTGCGCTGCTGCTCCCAGCCCTCAACCGGATAAGTCTTGTTCCAGGCCTGATAAAGCTGTTGGTCCTGACGCGAGAGGCGCAGGTTGTAGTGCTTGCTCATGTAGAAATACGTCCGGGCGATCATCCCGCGAATCGACGGGCGTGGCATGACTTTCTTCGCCTTGAAATCCACTTGGGTCAGGCAGGAACCGTACTGCCCGGTTTTGACCGGTAGCCAGCCGAAGCTGAAGTTATTCCGGTCACCGTTGACCTCGCCGATGCTTGGCACCAGGTTGTGCAGGTCGGCTTCGGCTTGCTTGTAGACAGCATCATTTTTCGTGCAATTCTTGCGTCCGCCACGTTGCCAGCATTGACGCAAGTGCCCGATTTGCCACGCCGGGACAATGTGCTCCCATTCAATGCGCCGGGCGCGAGCGGCGTTCTTGCGCGGGACGTAGCCACAGCCGGCAATGTCCACTTTGTTGCCACTGTATTTGCAGCCGCAATAGAACTCGGTCGACTGAGGCGAATAAAGGCCCCAGGCGATTTTCTTTGCCTGGCTGAAGGTGTGGGGCGCATCGGCGTAAGCGTTGACTGGAGCAGTAAGGAGCAGGGCGGTACACAGCAGCGTCAATAGTCGAACCAGCATGCCGTCAGTCTTCCTTCGGCACGGTCCAGAATATCTGCACGCCGCCGTCGTCCCGCCAGGCGAGCGTAACGTTGTCGTTCTCGGCGATTTCTTCGAGCATTTGATTCCACTCGTCCTCGACCTCATCTGGCAGACGAAACACCAGGGCTGCTTTGGCTTTTTGAGCGGTAGGCGAATTAATTATTTTCTGCACCCGAACACCTAGGCGTTCGTAGGAGCTGGGAGTCGCCGGAGTTGCTGCAGGTTGTTTTGCCACGAATAGGATTCCTGATTTGCTGTATGTGCATACAGTATTTCAGTGCGCGCTGTTTCGCAACTCTCTTGTAGGATCAAGCGGGTAATGATGCCGGCATGGCGACTTTTCCCATGGGTTACCCGCAGATTCGAACCATTGTCCGTGGAATTAATCTGATGAGTTCAGCAGGCAGCTTTGCCTCGCCTGGTCGCAAACCAATCAAGGAGGGAACATGAACATCAGACATTGGCTTTTGCCAGCGGTTATAGCAGGCTGCTTCGTGCTGACCGGTTGTTCTTCACCGACAGTCGTCACCCTGCAGAATGGCACGCAATACATCACCAAGGACGCGCCGAAGACCAAGACCAAGGATGGTTTTTATGAGTTCGAGGACATCTCTGGAAAGATGATCAAGGTGCGCGCCGATGAAGTCGCCACGGTCAAACCGGAGGATTGAGACGCCGCGCGTGCCTGGTTGAGTCAGGACCAGACACGCGATTGCTTCTATAGAGTCCTATGGGGTAAAGACTTCGAGGTTGCGGCCGATGTAGCTGGCAGTACTCACCCACCAGGAATCAACATGTCACTCTCGATCGGATTTCCAGCGTCTTCTCTGTTGATCAATGGTCAGACCGCCGCGGCAGCCACTACGGCCTCCCAAACCCTCATCGCGCAGACGGCTACTCAAGCTGCTGCCGATGATAAAGAGGGCGATGAGAAGGGCGATGTTAACGTCGACATGAACGAAATTGGTGCTTCCGGCAGTAGCGGTTCGGGGAACGTCAACGCAGCGACCGCCAACCTGCTCAAGCGTCTGGCTGAGTTGCAGCAGCAATTGGAGAAAGTCCAGCAGCAAATGCAGGCCGCCGAGAACGCCAGCTATCCGACACCTGAAGCCAAGACCACCGCCGTGATGGGCTTTCAGAGCCAGGTATCTTCCATCACCGGTGCTATCCAGCAGGTTTCTGCTCAGCTGGTAAAAGAAATGTCCAAGTCTGGCGGCATCAGCACTACCGCGTAAAAACCGCTGCACTGGACTTCTGCATTTCTCCGGCCGCTGCGGTATGAGCGGCCGTTTTCAGGGTTGACAAAATTTAGGCCGGTTCTCATAGTTCGTTTCTCGCAAACGTTTGCGCAGTGATGCATCCATTACTTCGTAACCTTGCCCGACACAATAATCATAAGATCGGAGTGAACCCATGAAGCTGCCCTTTGCTGGACGTCTCCTCGCTGTTGCAATGCTGACCGCAGTCACCGCTGTCATGCCCCTCGCTGCCCAAAGTGCCCAGACCCCTGATAAACCAAAAGTCGCGCTGGTGATGAAGTCTCTCGCCAACGAATTCTTCCTGACCATGGAAGACGGCGCCAAGGCTTATCAGAAAGAGCACGCCAGTGATTTTGACCTGATTTCCAACGGCATCAAGGACGAGTCGGATACTGCCAGTCAGATCCGTATTGTTGAGCAGATGATCAGTTCCAAGGTCAACGCGCTGGTCATTGCTCCAGCCGATTCCAAAGCGCTGGTTGCGGTGATCAAGAAGGCGCAAGACGCCGGGATCACGGTAGTCAACATCGATAACCAACTCGACCCGGCGGTGTTGAAAAGCAAAGGCATCACTGTGCCGTTTGTAGGTCCTGACAACCGTAAAGGTTCACGTCTGGTGGGCGAATATCTGGCCAGACAGCTGACCGCTGGCGATGAAGTGGGCATTATTGAAGGTGTTTCGACCACCACCAACGCGCAGCAGCGCACTGCGGGCTTCAAAGACGCCATGGACGCTGCGCAGATGAAGGTTGTGTCCACGCAGTCCGGCAACTGGGAAATCGGCGGTGGCAACAAGATCGCCGCAGCGATGCTCACTGAATACCCGAATCTGAAGGCGTTGCTGGCCGGTAACGACAGCATGGCGCTGGGCGCTGTTGCTGCTGTGCGTGCCGCTGGCAAGGCGGGCAAGGTTCAGGTGGTGGGTTATGACAATATCAACGCCATCAAGCCTATGCTCAAGGATGGTCGCGTGCTGGCGACTGCCGATCAGTTTGCTGCCAAGCAAGCCATCTTCGGCATCGAGACTGCGTTGAAGATGCTCAAGGGTGAGAAAGTCGACAGTGCCAACGGCGTGATCGAAACGCCGGTCGAGCTGGTCACCAAGCCGTAATCCCTGCCGAACAACTGCATCTGCCCGACCAGGGCAGGTGCATGGAGAGCTTTATGTCGGCATCCTCTCAAGCCGCTGTTCTATCCGTTACCGGCATCGGTAAAACCTACGCTCAGCCTGTGCTGGGCGACATTGACCTGACGCTGATGCGCGGCGAAGTGCTGGCCCTGACCGGTGAAAATGGCGCGGGTAAAAGCACCCTGTCGAAAATCATCGGCGGCCTGGAAACGCCTACCACCGGAACGATGCAGTTTCAGGGGAAGCCCTATCAGCCGCTGAGTCGCACCCAGGCTGAAAAGCTTGGCATTCGCATGGTCATGCAGGAACTGAATCTGCTGCCGACCCTGTCGGTGGCCGAGAATTTGTTTCTGGATAACCTGCCGCGCCGTGCGGGCTGGATCAATCGCAAGCGCCTGCGCGAAGACGCGCTCAAGGCCATGGCTCAGGTTGGACTCGAAGCCATTGATCCGGATACGCTGGTCAGTGAGCTGGGCATCGGTCATCAGCAAATGGTGGAGATCGCGCGCAACCTGATTGGCGACTGTCATGTGCTGATCCTCGATGAGCCGACAGCGATGCTTACTGCCCGCGAAGTCGAGATGTTGTTCGAGCAGATCACGCGCTTGCAGGCGCGGGGCGTGTCGATCATCTACATCTCCCATCGTCTGGAAGAGCTGGCCAGGGTCGCGCAGCGCATTGCAGTGCTGCGCGACGGCAAGCTGGTCTGTGTCGAGCCGATATCGAGTTATAACAGCGAACAGCTGGTGACCTTGATGGTGGGGCGCGAGCTGGGCGAACAGATTGATCTGGGGCCGCGTCAGATTGGCGAAGTCGCGCTGAAGGTCAACGGCCTGAGCCGTGCTGGCAAGGTGCAGGACGTTTCGTTCCAGGTGCGCAACGGCGAAATTTTTGGTATCTCCGGGCTGATCGGCGCCGGGCGTACTGAACTGTTGCGGCTGATCTACGGCGCTGACCTGGCCGACAGCGGCAGCATCGAGCTGGGTAATCCGCTGCGGTCCGTCAGCATTCGCTCGCCGGTGGATGCTGTCAGGCAGGGCATCGCGTTGATTACCGAAGACCGCAAAGGCGAAGGGCTGCTGCTTTCGCAATCCATCAGCGCCAACATTGCGCTGGGCAACATGGACGCCATTTCACACGGCGGGCTGGTCAACGGGCGTGAAGAAATGGCCCTCGCCCAACGCCAGATCGACGCTATGCGCATCCGCAGTTCAAGCCCGACCCAGCTGGTCTCGCAGCTGTCTGGCGGCAACCAGCAAAAGGTGGTGATCGGCCGTTGGCTGGAGCGCGATTGCAGCGTCATGCTGTTTGACGAGCCGACCCGTGGCATTGATGTCGGCGCCAAATTCGATATCTACGCACTGCTGGGCGAATTGACCCGACAGGGCAGGGCGCTGGTGGTGGTGTCCAGTGATTTACGCGAGCTGATGCTGATCTGTGATCGCATCGGCGTGTTGTCTGCCGGGCGTTTGATCGACACCTTCGAGCGCGATTCCTGGACCCAGGATGAACTGCTTGCCGCCGCCTTTGCCGGCTACCAGAAACGTGATGCGCTGCTCACCGAAGCGGCGCCCAGGAACGACTCATGAAAACCTCCACCACTTCCCAGACCTTGCCGTCGCCGGGCAAGCGCAGCGGTAACTTTTTCGGCCTGGGCACTTACCTGGGCCTGGCTGGCGCTTTGCTTGCGATGATTGTCCTGTTTTCCCTGCTCAGCGATCACTTTCTGTCGTATGAGACCTTCAGCACGCTGGCCAACCAGATTCCAGACCTGATGGTGTTGGCGGTTGGCATGACGTTCGTGTTGATCATTGGTGGCATCGACTTGTCGGTGGGTTCGGTGTTGGCTCTGGCTGCATCTGCGGTCAGCGTGGCGATACTGGGCTGGGGCTGGAGCGTGTTTCCGGCGGCCTTGCTGGGCATGGCTTGCGCAACGTTGGCGGGGACGATTACCGGCTCGATCACGGTCGCCTGGCGCATCCCCTCTTTTATCGTATCGCTGGGCGTGCTGGAGATGGCGCGGGGCGTTGCGTATCAGATGACCAACTCACGCACGGCCTACATCGGTGATTCGTTCGCGTGGCTGTCCAACCCCATCGCGTTTGGCATTTCGCCGTCGTTCGTCATTGCCCTGCTGGTGATCTTCGTCGCTCAGGCGGTACTGACGCGTACCGTGTTCGGTCGTTACCTGATCGGCATTGGCACCAACGAAGAAGCGGTGCGGCTGGCGGGGATCAATCCCAAGCCCTACAAGATTCTGGTGTTTTCCCTGATGGGCCTGTTGGCCGGGGTCGCGGCGCTGTTCCAGATATCGCGACTTGAAGCGGCTGATCCCAACGCCGGTTCCGGCCTGGAGTTGCAAGTCATCGCCGCAGTGGTGATCGGCGGTACCAGCCTTATGGGTGGCCGAGGCTCGGTGATCAGTACGTTCTTCGGGGTGTTGATCATTTCGGTGCTGGCGGCTGGCCTGGCTCAGATCGGCGCGACCGAACCCACCAAGCGCATCATTACCGGTGCGGTGATCGTGGTCGCGGTGGTGCTGGACACTTATCGCAGCAACCGCGCCCGGCGGCAGATCTGACATGGCAACCATCAAGGATGTAGCGGCACTGGCAGGGATTTCCTACACAACGGTTTCCCACGTGCTGAACAAGACCCGGCCAGTCAGCGAGCAGGTGCGGATCAAGGTCGAGGCGGCGATTGCGCAGCTGGATTACGTTCCAAGCGCCGTTGCCCGCTCGCTCAAGGCCAAAACCACGTCCACCATTGGCTTGTTGATTCCCAATGGTATCAATCCGTATTTCGCCGAACTGGCCCGGGGCATTGAGGATTACTGCGAGCGCAACGGTTTTTGCGTGATCCTGTGCAACTCCGACGACAACCCTGAAAAACAGCGCGGTTACCTTCGGGTCCTGCTGGAGAAGCGTGTCGATGGCTTGATCGTTTCCTCGGTGGGTGGCGACACCTGGCTGGCGGGCGGTCTCGCCGGTGTACGCACGCCGCTGGTGATCGTCGACCGCGAGCTGGAAGGCGTCGCCGCTGATCTGGTGCGTATCGATCATGAGTTGGGCGCTTATCTGGCGACGCGGCATTTGCTCGACCTTGGTCACCGGCACATCGCCTGTATCCGGGGACCGGCGCAAACCAGCGTGGCTCAGTTGCGACTGGCCGGTTATCAACGCGCGATGCAGGAAGCCGGGATCGAAACCGCCGGGCACTGGATCGTGGAAAGCGACTACACCAGCCCGGGCGGTTATCAGGCTGCCGTGACCTTGCTGGAACGCGATCCGCCCAGCGCTATCTTTGCCGGTAACGACATGATTGGCATCGGCGTGTTGCGGGCCGCCGCCGAACGCAATATTCGCGTACCACGGGATCTGTCGGTGGTGGGCTTTGATGATATCCAGATGAGCCAGTTCGTTTATCCGGCGCTGACCACCGTGGGCCAGTCGATTCTGCAATTGGGTGAGACGGCAGCGCAGTTGTTGTTGCGGCGCATCACCGAACCTTGTGGCGGCGACGTGCAGCAGGTGATCGTGGCACCGAGCATTGTGGTGCGTGAATCCACCGCGCCACCCACCAACGTTTTCAATGAGTTACGCTGATTCGGCGTATTGACCGGAAAAAAGAGTGCAGACGTCATGTCAGGAAAAGTAGTGGTAGTGGGCAGCTTGAACATGGATCTGGTGACCCGCGCTCGCCGCTTGCCCAAGGCCGGTGAAACCCTGGCGGGGGAATCGTTCACGACAGTGCCGGGCGGCAAGGGCGCCAACCAGGCGGTGGCCGCAGCCCGTCTTGGTGCTCGCGTGGCAATGATCGGTTGCGTGGGTGACGATGCCTACGGTGAGCAACTGCGTGCGGCGCTGGTTGCAGAGCAGATCGATTGCCAGGCGGTGACAACAATAGCTGACGTGTCGACGGGAATCGCCGCGATCGTGGTCGACGCCAACAGCCAGAACGCAATCATCATCGTGGCAGGCGGCAATGGGCTGTTGACGCCAAAGGTCGTCACGCGCTTCGAGGCGTTACTGGCAGATGCCGATGTGGTGGTCTGCCAGCTCGAAGTGCCCATGGAAACCGTCTGCCATACGCTGACGCGCGCCCGGGAGCTGGGCAAGACGGTCATCCTCAATCCTGCCCCAGCCTCGGCGCCGCTGCCGGCGCAATGGTATCCACTGATTGATTACCTGATCCCCAACGAAAGCGAGGCGACGATCCTCAGCGGCATAACGGTGGATTCCCTGAGTTCCGCAGAAACGGCTGCCAACGCGTTGCTCGCGGCGGGTGCGGCCAAGGTCATCATCACTCTGGGTGAGCAGGGCTCGCTGTTCGCCAGCCGCCAAGGCGTTCGGCATTATCCGGCACCTGAAGTCGTTGCCGTGGACACCACCGCGGCCGGCGATACCTTCGTCGGCGGTTTCGCCGCTGCTTTGGCCCAAGGCAGCAATGAGGATGACGCCATTCGGTTTGGCCAGACCGCGGCGGCGCTTTCCGTCACACGGCCCGGCGCGCAGCCATCGATTCCAACCTCCCGTGAAGTTCAGGGGTTCAAGCCCGCATGAAAAAGACACCTTTACTCAATATCGCCTTGTCCCGGGTCATCGCGTCCCTGGGACACGGCGACGTCCTGATGATTGTCGACGCCGGCATGCCGGTTCCCGCTGGTGTCGAGCTGATTGATCTGGCTCTGACGCGCGGTGTGCCAGATTTCGTCAGCGTGCTCGATACCGTGCTCACGGAGATGCAGGTCGAAAGCCATGTGTTAGCCGAAGAAATGCTCCGCGTGCAACCTCCGGCACTGTGCGTGATTGAAGGCTTGAGCCTGGATGGAGAACTGGGCGAGCAGCGCCTGGTGAGTCATGAGGCATTGAAAGAACTGAGTCGTACTGCCCGGGCCATCGTGCGCACGGGGGAATGTCAGCCGTACAGCAATATCGCTCTGGTCGCCGGCGTGGTGTTTTGACCGGCGGCTTTCTTTGGAAACACTAAACCGGAAACAGGGAGTTTCTCATGCAGTATCTGTATCTCACTAAACAGCTGATTCGGAGTCTCTTGCTCGTGTCTTTTCTCAGCGCAACCGCCGCTCATGCAGCCGAAAAACGCGATCTGATCATCGACACCGACCCAGGCGCCGATGATGTAGTGGCGTTACTGTTGGCGCTGGCATCGCCCGAAGAATTGAACGTACTGGCGATTACCACAGTGGCGGGCAACGTCCGCATCGACAAGACCTCGCGCAATGCCCGGCTGGCTCGGGAATGGGCGGGGCGCGAAGAGGTGCCGGTGTATGCCGGGGCGTCCAAACCTATGGTTCGCACGCCGATCTACGCCGAGAATATCCACGGTCAGGAGGGCTTGCCCGGCGTTGCGGTGCATGAGCCCAAACAGGGGTTGGCCCAGGGCAATGCGGTCGAATACCTGATCGAGACCCTGACCAAGGCCAAACCGCACAGCATCACCGTGGCGATGCTTGGTCCGCAGACCAATCTGGCCCTGGCGCTGGTTCAGTCGCCTGAAATTACCCAGGGCATCAAGGAAGTCGTGGTCATGGGCGGGGCGCACTTCAACGGCGGTAACATCACGCCGGTCGCAGAATTCAATCTGTTCGCCGACCCGCATGCAGCGCAGGTCGTGCTCGCCAGCGGCGTGAAATTGACCTATCTACCGCTGGACGTCACCCACAAAATTCTCACCAGCGAGCCGCGCCTGGCGCAGATCGCCGCCTTGAATAATCAGGCCGGGAAGCTGGTGGGCGACATTCTCAATGAGTACGTCAAGGCGGACATGATCCATTACGGTTTGCCGGGCGGGCCGGTGCATGATGCCAGCGTGATTGCGTGGTTGCTCAAGCCGGAGCTGTTCACCGGCAAGCAAATCAACGTTGCAGTTGATAGCCGTGAAGGCATCGGTTTCGGTCAGACGGTAGCCGACTGGTATGACACTCTCGGACACGACAAGAATGTGTTCTGGATCGAAAACGGCGATGCGCAGGGCTTTTTCGATCTGCTGACCAGCCGGCTTGCCCGATTGAAATAAACGCTAGCTTTCCAGAGTGCTTATTGCTGGGCCGGATAGCGGCCCAGCACTTGGCCAATGAAGGCTTGGGCGCCCTCGGTGCCCAGTTCCTTGACCAGCAAATCAATGGCAATGATCGCCAGTTCTTCCGGGCTGCCTGGGCTGTGTGAGCATTGTCCTTGCGGCCATTTGGCCTTGATATCCGCATCGATGGAAACGACTGCCATTACTATCTCGTCTTCTTTGAAATTCAGAGCCGGAGCGCCGCCCGTTGTTTGCAGGACGGATAACCGTGCGCGCAGTTAAACATTTTCGGCGTTTTTTGACACTGCTACTTAGGCATGAGGCCGGGGCCGTGGCAAACTTCCGGCAAATAGCCGAGGACAAATGCCGTGCCAATCAATCTCTCCGATCCCGCCAGCTTCACCCTTGATGCGGTCCGCCAGATGCTCGCATCGGGCGACGACAGCGTGCACAACCAGCTACGCGTGAGCAAAGACGGTATTGCCTGGCTTTCGACTGACGCTGTAGGCGGCGCGAATACCGAGGCACTGTTATTTCGCCTGGAAACGTGGTCTGCAGGTTCCGGCTGCGTAGGCCCCGTTCCAGCCAGCGATGGCGTGTGGGTCATGCAGATTTACAACGCCCTGAAGGATAACTGGGCCGATCCGCGTCTGGACTACGTGGATGTCTACTAATATTTAGTGACGATTTGCCTGCGCCTGTTTGAAAACCCTCGGGCACACTTCGCCTCTTTGAAGTCCCGGAACCTGCGAATCGCCTGACCTGCATAATGCAACCATCGTGTAGCCATGCTGTCGCAAGGGTTCTGGTTACGTTTATTGTCAAAGGAGGCTGTATGCCGTGGAAGTCCGCATCACTGGGTTTGGTTGTCGCTGTATCGTTGCTGGCAGGTTGCAGTAGCAATCCTGAATCAAGCTTGTCCGAATCAACGCCTTCCGCGCCGGTCGCCGCAGCGGCGGGTACTCGCTGTGATGCCGCCGCCGCCCAGTTCGCCATTGGCCAACAGGCCTCTGCTGCATTATTGGCTCAAGCCAAGAGCAGGGCCGGTGCGCAAGACGCGCGGTTCATCGGTCCCAATGACATGGTCACCCTGGAATACCGCTCTGACCGGGTCAATCTCAATACTGAAGCGGGCGGCAAGGTCGCTCGGGTCAACTGCGGCTGATTTCGCAGGAATTGCGCCCATAAAAAAACCCGTCTAGCGAGACGGGTTTTTTTGATCGCGTGGATTACTCTGCGCGAACTTGCTCTGCTTGCATGCCTTTCTGGCCTTTAGCAGCAACGAACGAAACGGTCTGGCCTTCTTTCAGGCTTTTGAAACCGTCGCTTTCGATAGCTTTGAAGTGTACGAACAGGTCGTCACCGCCACCCTGTGGAGTGATAAAGCCGAAGCCTTTTTCATCGTTGAACCATTTTACGGTGCCGGTTTGGCGATTAGACATGGTGTATCTCCAAGAACATAATTTTTCAGTAGTACGTGCTGCTCAGGCCAACTGGGCACACCGGGCTATCATAGTCCAATTGTGGGAATGTGGAGTCATTTCGGTAAGAAGATTGAGTACTAGTCGCAAATATGAATGGCATTAGGCGTATATAGCGTCCTGAAAACCAGGCTTGAAACGTGCGTCGATGGCTCTGTGACTGCCCGTACACACCACGAACCACGCGGGGTTCAGCCGAATCAGGCGATGCCGGACATCCGCGCCATTGCATACTCGCCGCATCGACAAAAAAATTTTATTTTTTTGTCTGAACGCAGTTATCAGCCACGACTTTTTGCAGTCGAGCGGTCAATTTCTCATCCGGGGCTTTGGTGGTGTCCTTGAGTCGAGCAATCTCGGCGTTGCTGAAATTCTTGTCGACCTGATCGGCGCCACATTCGCAATGTGTCTTGGCCGAATTTGCATCCAGCTTCTGCCCCGCAGTCGTGGCGCATTGGGTGATGAACATGTTGCGTGTGTCCTTATCCATCGCCGCGTGGGCAGCACTCATTGGAAAAGCCAGGGCAACAGGGGCGAGCAGGGCCAGAATTCGTAACAGCTTCATGACGTTCTCCTTTAATAGGGACAGTAGAGACTCGTGCGGGCTCTCCGATCATCTGACGGCGATCAGGGGCGCCAGTTCAGCGCGAGGTGCAAATCCGTTGACGCAGGCGTCTTCAGGGAATTCATTTCCGTGCGCGTGCATGTCATTTTGCCCAGCTGTGTTAGGATGCGCGTCCTGTAGATTCGCTGGTCGGTGACAATTGAATGATTGTCCGGCCCGAACAGGTCCATTTTTCAAGTCCAATCCAGTCATCTGGTTCGGTTCAAGGTCGCCTGAAAGGGCTCCTGCCACTGTGAGGCAGGCACACCACCGGATCAATTACTGGCTCATCCCAACCCACGTGACCTTTGGTAGGGGTCACCACTAGGAGAGGAGGCGCCATGCCCACCATTACTCTTCCCGATGGCAGTCAACGTTCTTTCGATCACCCGGTTTCCGTAGCCGAGGTTGCGCTGTCCATTGGCGCAGGTCTTGCCAAAGCCACCGTTGCCGGCAAGGTTGACGGTCAACTGGTCGACGCCAGTGACCTGATCGAAAACGACGCAACGCTGCAAATCATCACGCCCAAGGATCAGGAAGGCCTGGAGATCATCCGCCACTCCTGCGCTCACCTTGTCGGCCACGCAGTCAAGCAGCTGTATCCGACCGCCAGAATGGTGATCGGCCCGGTTATCGATGACGGCTTCTATTACGATATTGCCTACGAGCGCCCGTTCACGCCTGATGACATGGCGGCGATCGAGCAGCGCATGCAGCAATTGATCGAAAAAGACTACGACGTCATCAAGAAGGTTACGCCGCGCGCCGAAGTGATCGAGGTGTTCACCGCCCGTCACGAAGACTACAAGCTGCGACTGGTCGAAGACATGCCCGAGCAGCAGACCATGGGCCTGTACTATCACGAAGAATACGTCGACATGTGCCGCGGCCCGCACGTGCCGAACACTCGTTTCCTCAAATCGTTCAAGCTGACCAAGCTGTCCGGCGCCTACTGGCGCGGCGACGCGAAGAACGAGCAGCTGCAGCGTGTCTATGGCACTGCGTGGGCTGACAAGAAACAACTGGCTGCTTATATTCAGCGCATCGAAGAAGCCGAAAAACGCGATCACCGCAAGATCGGCAAGCGCCTGGGCCTGTTCCATACCCAGGAAGAAGCGCCGGGCATGGTGTTCTGGCATCCGCAGGGCTGGACGCTGTATCAAGTGCTTGAGCAGTACATGCGCAAAGTGCAGCGCGAGAATGGCTATCTGGAGATCAAGACGCCGCAGGTGGTTGATCGCTCCCTGTGGGAGAAATCCGGACATTGGGCCAACTACGCCGAGAATATGTTCACCACGGAGTCCGAGAACCGCGACTACGCCATCAAGCCGATGAACTGCCCTTGCCACGTGCAGGTGTTCAATCAGGGCCTGAAGAGCTACCGCGAGTTGCCGATGCGTCTGGCCGAGTTTGGTGCCTGCCACCGTAACGAGCCATCCGGCGCGCTGCACGGCATCATGCGTGTGCGTGCCTTTACTCAGGACGATGCGCACATCTTCTGTACTGAAGAGCAGATGCAGGCTGAGTCAGCGGCGTTCATCAAGCTGACCCTGGACGTGTACGCGGACTTCGGCTTCAAGGACATCGAGCTCAAGCTCTCGACTCGCCCTGACAAGCGTGTTGGTTCCGATGATCTTTGGGATCGCGCCGAAAGCGCATTGGCCGCAGCACTGGACAGTGCGGGCCTGCCTTACGACCTGCAACCGGGCGAAGGTGCGTTCTACGGTCCGAAAATCGAATTTTCGCTGAAAGATTGTCTCGGTCGTGTGTGGCAATGCGGTACATTGCAGCTCGATTTCAACCTGCCTATCCGGTTGGGTGCCGAGTACGTCTCGGAAAACAACGATCGCCAGCATCCGGTCATGTTGCACCGTGCAATTCTCGGATCCTTCGAGCGTTTCATCGGGATTTTGATCGAGCATTATGAAGGTGCATTTCCAGCCTGGCTGGCGCCTACTCAAGCAGTGATCATGAATATCACTGACAAACAGGCAGATTTTGCCCTTGAAGTAGAAAAAACTCTGTCTGAAAGCGGGTTTCGTGCCAAGTCCGACTTGAGAAATGAAAAGATCGGCTTTAAAATCCGCGAGCATACTTTGCTCAAGGTTCCTTATCTTTTGGTTATCGGAGATCGGGAAGTCGAAATGCAAACTGTCGCTGTGCGTACACGTGAAGGTGCTGACCTTGGCTCGATGCCGGTCGCCCAATTCGCTGAGTTCCTCGCACAAGCGGTTTCCCGGCGTGGTCGCCATGATTCGGAGTAATTACTATTAAGCGTGAAATGAGACAAGATAAACGAGCTGCACCGAAGGCCCCGATCAACGAGAATATCTCGGCACGTGAGGTTCGTTTAATTGGGGCTGAGGGTGAGCAGCTTGGGATTGTGTCAATTGAAGACGCGCTTCTTAAGGCTGAAGAGGCCAAACTGGATCTGGTGGAGATTTCCGCCGATGCAGTACCACCTGTCTGCAAGCTGATGGACTACGGCAAATCGATCTTCGAGAAGAAGAAACAGGTTGCCGCTGCCAAGAAAAACCAGAAGCAGATCCAGGTTAAAGAAATCAAGTTTCGTCCAGGGACGGAGGAAGGGGATTACCAGGTAAAACTGCGCAACCTGGTACGTTTCCTGAGTGATGGGGACAGGGCCAAGGTATCCTTGCGATTCCGCGGCCGTGAGATGGCCCACCAGGAGCTGGGCATGGAGCTGTTGAAGCGGGTTGAAGCTGACCTGCTCGAATACGGCGCCGTGGAGCAGCATCCTAAGATGGAAGGACGCCAGCTTATTATGGTCATCGCCCCGAAAAAGAAGAAATAACCACCAGGGCACGGCAGGCCTTGCGGTTATGTTTATCAACTGAATGCGGAGTATCCGAACATGCCAAAGATGAAGACTAAAAGTGGTGCAGCTAAGCGGTTTTTGAAAACTGCTAATGGCATCAAGCACAAACACGCTTTCAAGAGCCACATTCTGACCAAAATGTCGACTAAGCGTAAGCGTCAACTGCGCGGTAGCAGCTTGCTGCATCCGTCTGACGTTGCAAAAGTCAAGCGCATGCTGCGCCTTTGCTGATTTTTTGATCAAGAATAGAGGAAGTAACTCATGGCTCGTGTAAAGCGTGGCGTCATTGCCCGTAAGCGTCACAAAAAAATTCTGAAACTTGCTAAAGGCTACTACGGCGCGCG
This sequence comes from Pseudomonas sp. DSP3-2-3, assembly GCF_049898225.1. Lineage (NCBI taxonomy): Bacteria > Pseudomonadati > Pseudomonadota > Gammaproteobacteria > Pseudomonadales > Pseudomonadaceae > Pseudomonas > Pseudomonas sp. DSP3-2-3. Next base: position 178,372 of record NZ_JAFCXH010000007.1, read on the forward strand.
TTCACGCGTATTCCGTGTTGCCAAGCAAGCGGTAATCAAGGCAGGCCAATACGCCTACCGTGACCGTCGTCAGAAAAAACGTCAGTTCCGCGCTCTGTGGATCGCTCGTATCAACGCTGGTGCTCGTATCAACGGTCTGTCCTACAGCCGTTTCATCGCCGGCCTGAAAAAAGCGTCCATCGAGATCGACCGTAAGGTTCTGGCTGATCTGGCAGTGAACGAAAAAGCGGCGTTTGCTGCGATTGTCGAGAAAGCTAAAGCCACCTTGGCCTAAGTCCCCGACAATCACCGGGCCTCAGCTTCTGGGGTTCGGTGTTAAACGTCATAAATAGGGGAAGAGCCTTTTAAGCTCTTCCCCTATTTCGTATCTGGAGTCTGTACATGGAAAACCTGGACGCGCTGGTCTCTCAAGCACTTGAGGCTGTGCATAGCGCCGAAGATATCAATGCCCTGGAGCAAATCCGGGTCCACTACCTTGGCAAAAAAGGTGAACTGACTCAGGTGATGAAGACCCTGGGAAGTTTGCCTGCAGAAGAGCGTCCGCACGTCGGCGCGCTGATCAACGTTGCCAAGGAGCGTGTCACAGAGGTTCTCAATGCCCGCAAGGCGTCGTTCGAGGAGGCGGATCTCGCTGCCAGACTCGCCGCCGAGTCCATTGACGTGACCCTGCCTGGCCGCGGACAGACCTCCGGTGGTCTGCATCCCGTTACTCGTACTCTGGAACGCATCGAACAATTCTTCACCCATATTGGCTACGGCATCGCCGAAGGCCCTGAGGTGGAAGACGATTATCACAACTTCGAAGCGCTCAACATCCCAGGCCATCACCCGGCCCGTTCGATGCATGACACCTTCTATTTCAACGCGAACATGCTGTTGCGCACCCATACCTCGCCGGTTCAGGTCCGCACCATGGAAGCGCAGAAGCCGCCGATCCGCATTGTCTGCCCTGGCCGTGTATACCGTAGCGACTCTGATATCACCCATTCGCCGATGTTCCATCAGGTCGAAGGCCTGTTGGTGGATCGCGACATCAACTTCGCTGACCTCAAAGGCACCATCGAAGAGTTCCTGCGCGTGTTCTTCGAAAAAGAGCTGGCGGTGCGTTTCCGCCCTTCGTACTTCCCGTTCACCGAGCCATCCGCTGAAGTCGACATGGAATGCGTGATGTGCAGCGGTAAAGGCTGCCGTGTCTGCAAACAGACCGGTTGGCTGGAAGTCATGGGCTGCGGCATGGTTCACCCGAACGTGCTGCGCATGTCCGGCATTGACCCGGAAGAGTTCTCGGGCTTTGCCTTCGGCATGGGCGTTGAGCGTCTGGCCATGCTGCGTTACGGCGTGAACGACTTGCGTCTGTTCTTCGATAACGACTTGCGGTTCCTTGCGCAATTTCGCTAGTCGTAACGAATCTTTAGGAGAGCAGGATGAAATTCAGTGAACAATGGTTGCGCGGCTGGGTAAGCCCGCAAGTTTCCCGCGACGAGCTGGTTGCTCGTCTGTCGATGGCCGGCCTTGAAGTCGATAGCGTCACTCAGGCCGCTGGTGTATTCAGCGGCGTGATCGTCGGCGAAGTGCTGAGCACCGAACAACACCCGGATGCTGACAAGCTGCGCGTTTGCCAGGTCAGCAACGGTTCGGAAACCTTTCAGGTGGTCTGCGGCGCGCCAAACGTGCGTGCGGGCCTGAAAATTCCGTTCGCCATGATCGGCGCCGAACTGCCGGGCGACTTCAAGATCAAGAAGGCCAAGCTGCGTGGCGTTGAATCCAACGGCATGCTGTGTTCCCAGTCCGAGTTGCAAGTGGGCGAGGGCAATGATGGCCTGATGGAACTGCCTGCTGATGCGCCGGTCGGTCAGGATTTCCGTGTCTACCTCGAACTGGACGATGCCAGTATCGAAGTCGACCTGACCCCGAACCGTGGCGATTGCCTGTCCGTGGCCGGTCTGGCTCGTGAAGTCGGTGCGCTGTACGCCGCCGAAGTCACGGTGCCACAAGTTGCCGCTGTTGCCGTCGCTCACGATGAAGTGCGTCCGGTAGAAGTGCTGGCACCGAGCGCCTGTCCGCGTTACCTGGGTCGGGTGATTCGTAACGTTGATCTGTCCCGTCCAACCCCGCTGTGGATGGTTGAGCGTCTGCGTCGTTCGGACGTGCGCAGCATCGACGCTGCAGTCGATATCACCAACTACGTGATGCTGGAGCTGGGTCAACCGCTGCACGCCTTCGACCTGGCTGAAATCAACGGCGGCATTCGCGTGCGCATGGCGGAGGAGGGCGAGAAGCTCGTCCTGCTTGATGGCCAGGAAGTCAGCCTGCGTGCTGACACCCTGGTTATCGCTGACCATCAGCGTGCGTTGGCCATTGCTGGCGTGATGGGTGGCGAGCACAGCGGTGTTTCCGCCAAGACTCGCGACATCTTCCTTGAAAGCGCGTTTTTCGATCAGATCGCAGTCGCTGGCAAGGCCCGCTCCTATGGCCTGCACACTGACGCCTCCCACCGCTACGAGCGTGGCGTGGACTGGCAGCTGGCGCGCAAGGCCATGGAGCGCGCCACCGGCCTGTTGCTGGAAATCACCGGCGGTGAAGCCGGGCCGGTCATCGAAGCGGTCAGCGAGAAAGACCTGCCATCGATTGCCCCGGTAACATTGCGTGCCGACCGTATTGAGCAAATGCTGGGCATGCCGATGGACTCGGCAGAAGTCGAGCGCCTGCTGACAGGTCTGGGCCTGAAAATTTCGTCAGAAGTCGCAGGGCAATGGCAGGTCGAAGTGCCGAGCCATCGCTTTGATATCTCGCTTGAAGTCGACCTGATCGAAGAGCTGGCGCGTCTCTACGGCTACAACCGCCTGCCGGTTCGTTACCCCCAAGCGCGTCTGGCGCCGCAAGCAAGGGCCGAAGCGCGCAGCGATCTGCCTGAACTGCGTCGCCTGCTGGTGGCTCGTGGTTACCAGGAAGCGATCACCTACAGCTTCATCGATCCGAAACAATTCGAGCTGTTCAGCCCAGGTGTCGAACCGCTGTTGCTGGCCAATCCGATCTCCAACGACATGGCGGCGATGCGTGCCTCGCTTTGGCCGGGCCTGGTCAAGTCCTTGCAGCACAACCTCAATCGCCAGCAGGACCGGGTTCGTTTGTTCGAAAGCGGTCTGCGTTTTGTCGGTCAGCTGCAAGGTCTGAAGCAGGAGCCAATGCTCGCCGGTGTGGTTTGCGGCAGCCGTCTGCCAGAAGGCTGGGCGCAGGGCCGCGACGTGGTCGACTTCTTCGACGTAAAAGCAGACGTTGAAGCGGTGCTCGGTTTTGCCGGCGCACTGGATTCGTTCACTTTCGTGCCGGGCAAACACCCAGCGTTGCACCCTGGGCAGACTGCGCGCATCGAGCGTGATGGTCGTGAAGTGGGCTATGTCGGCGCCATCCATCCTGAATTGTCGAAAAACCTCGGCCTTGATCGTCCAGTCTTCGTTTTCGAGCTGGTTCTGGCTGAAGTGGCTCTCGGGAAAATGCCTAAATTCCAGGAGTTATCGCGCTTTCCTGAAGTGCGTCGTGACCTGGCATTGCTGGCAGACGAAGGCGTTGCAGCCAGCGCAGTTCTTGAGGTTATTCGTGAAAATGCAGGCGAATGGCTCACAGACCTCAGGTTATTTGACGTTTACCAAGGTAAAGGCATTGATCCGCATAGAAAAAGCCTTGCAGTCGGCTTGACCTGGCAGCATCCATCGCGCACTCTTAATGACGATGAGGTAAATGCGGCGACGCATAAAATCCTCACCTCTCTCGAGGAACGGTTAAACGCCACGTTAAGGAAGTAGCGTATGGGGGCTCTGACGAAAGCTGAGATGGCCGAACGTCTGTACGAAGAGCTGGGCCTGAATAAACGAGAAGCCAAGGAATTGGTTGAGCTGTTCTTTGAGGAAATCAGGCACGCTCTGGAAGATAACGAGCAGGTGAAATTGTCCGGATTCGGTAATTTCGACCTGCGCGATAAACGCCAGCGTCCTGGTCGAAATCCAAAGACCGGGGAAGAAATTCCGATTACGGCTCGCCGTGTGGTTACTTTCCGTCCGGGGCAGAAGTTGAAGGCCCGAGTTGAGGCTTATGCTGGAACCAAGTCATAACGACGAGCTACCGCCCATTCCAGGCAAACGCTACTTCACCATTGGTGAGGTCGGCGAGCTCTGCGCGGTAAAACCGCACGTTTTGCGCTATTGGGAGCAGGAGTTTCCTCAACTCAACCCGGTCAAGCGCCGCGGAAACCGTCGGTATTATCAGCGCGAAGACGTGCTGATGATCCGGCAGATTCGCGGTTTGCTCTACGAGCAGGGTTTCACCATCGGTGGCGCCCGTTTGCGAATGACCAACGGCGATACCGAAGATGACAGCCAGCAGTACAAGCAATTGCTGAGGCAGATGATTGCCGAACTGGAAGATGTTCTGGTGGTTTTGGCTAACTAGTCCCTGTCCGGATACTTCCATAATTCAAAAGCTTAGAGTATATTCCTCGAAGTTTTCGCACACAGCGAAGCTGATACACGCCTAGTCGGGGCGTAGCGCAGCCCGGTAGCGCACTTGCATGGGGTGCAAGGGGTCGAGTGTTCGAATCACTCCGTCCCGACCATTTATTTGAATGACTTAGCCCAATCTTGTCAGGTTGGGCTTTTTCATGTGCGTGACATTTGTGTGAGTCTTCGATTTTTCATGCCTGATGTCAGTGTGCGGCGGATTTGGCATCAGCCGGTCAGCCGATTGGGAGGCTGATAGACTCACCGTCGGTCGAAGAGGCATTCGTCAGGACGCCCGCAACACGTCTGGCTAGTGCGGCAAACAATTGCTTACATATAAACGACGAGTTCCATGCTGCGTTTGTAACGTGCAGTGTTAGTTTACGGCGCTTGATCGGGCCCCGAGATGCACAGAACCCACATATGCGCATCCACTTCCCCAGTATTCCGGCCCTCAGTGTCTATTTTGCACTGACCTGCCTCTTTGCGGCCGCGTGGTTCACCCATCCCGGCAATATCCACTCGTCCTTTGCCCTGATGAACCCGGTGATGGCGGTAGCTGGCCAGGTTGCCAAGCCCATTTACACCAGCCGCTTCGCCTCTTCCGGGCTGGTGGATTTCGTGCATTCCTCGGCGGTCACCGCCTTGCCGGATGGCAGCTTGATGAGCGTCTGGTTCGCTGGCTCGCGCGAAGGTGCAGCCGATGTAGAGGTTCGCTCGGCGCGCTTTGACGTCAGCTCCGGCGAGTGGGGTGCCGAGCAGGTACTGGCGACGCGGGATTCGACCCAGCGCGGGACGCAAAAGTACATTCGCAAGCTGGGCAATCCGGTGGTCGCATTGGCGCCGGACAACCGCCTGTGGTTGTTCTACGTGTCGGTGTCCATGGGCGGCTGGGCAGGCAGCGCCGTCAACGTGATGGTGTCGGACGACTTCGGCCGCCAGTGGTCCGAACCGCGCCAGCTGATCACTTCACCGTTCTTGAACATCAGCACGCTGGTGCGCTCGGCCCCCGTCTTCCACGCGGACGGTTCCATTGGCTTGCCGGTTTACCACGAGTTTCTGGGCAAGTTTGCTGAATACCTGTACCTCAGCGCCGACGGCGACGTGATCGACAAATTCCGGATCAGTCACGGCAATAATTCGCTGCAACCCACAGTGGTTCCGCTGGATGGACAGCGCGGCATCGCGTTGCTTCGTTATGCCGGCAACACTCATCACCGCGTCCTGGCAACGCGCACCGAAGACGCCGGGCAAACCTGGAGTGAGCCTTATCCGCTTTCGCCCTCCAATCCCAACTCTTCACTGGCGGCCATTGTCACGCCTGAGCACGGCCTGCTGGTCGCGCTCAACGACCTGCGGGACGGGCGTTTCAAGCTGAGCCTTTATGGCACCGACGCAAAAATGGATGACTGGCGATCGCTACGCGACCTGGACAAATCCCCCGATCCTGAGGGCAATCCGTTTTCACCGGAGGCCTACAAGGAAATCATCGGCGATCAGTTTCGCGGCTCCAGCGGCGCGCTGCGTCTGCCGCTTGAGGCAAAGTTCCTGAGCAACCTCGACACACGGGTGTGCACGACCCGTGGGTGTGAATTCGAATATGAGTATCCGTATTTCATCCGCAGCCCCGACGGGATGTATCACGTGGTTTATTCCTGGAACAACACTTTCATCAAGCACGTCACCTTCAACGATGCGTGGCTGTCCGAGCGTATCAATTGATCAATCTGTGGCAGGCGCACGTCAGTTTCGCCATGCTCATCTTTCTGTTGCTGCCTTCGTTCGGCCTGAACAAGCCCCTGCGTGTCGTCCTGCTGTTCGCTTTGCTGGCATGCAGTTTCATCGTGCTGGACAGTTTGTCGTTGGCAACTTATCTGCGCAGCTATATCGATGACCTTGCCGCCACTTCAATGGTGTTGATGCTGTGGGGCTGTTTGCGCAAGCTGGATTTGCTGCCGCCTGCGCGTCGTTCTGTTACCGGCGTATTGATCCTTTTCGCCGCGATGGCCTTGGTGCTGTACCCCGCAACCCTGGGTTTGAGTCATCTGGACCCTTATCGTTTTGGCTACAGCCCGCGCCCCATGCTGATGGTTTTTGCAGTGATCACGCTGGGCCTGTTTTACCTGCGCAACGGCTTGGCGGTAGTGATGCTCGCCAGCGCCACGCTGGCCTTCAGCGTCGGGATAAAGCCTTCGCAAAATTACTGGGACTACCTGGTTGATCCGCTGCTCGGTCTGTTTTGCTGCCTGGCATTGCTGCTGCGTGGCGTGCTCTGGGTGTACCGCCATTTCAGACGCCCGCGCGATTCGGCGCTTGCTGTCGAGTCAACTTGAGATTCACGACGTTTTTTAACAGGGGAGCAGGGATGGGTTGGTTGCACGCGAGACGCTTGCATTATTGGCTAGGCGCAACAGCACTGCTATTTGCGCTGTTTGCTGTGCTGAGGATGGTGTTTTTCTTTGGCTTTTCCGGTTTCGACGCCCATGCGTTGAGCGAGCAAAGTGCAGTCCTGGAAACCCTGGGCATCGGCTTACGCTTCGACCTGCGCCTGGCCATTCTGGTCATGCTGCCGGTGGCGGTGCTGGCGTACATACCTCGCTGGAACCTGATCGGCAGCCGTGTGCTTCGCTGGCTGGCGCGAGGTTATTTGTGCGCAGCCCTGGGTTTTATCCTGCTGATCTACATCATCGACCTGGGTCATTACGCGTACCTGGGCGTGAGAATCAACGCCACCGTTCTGCGTTTTCTCGAAGATGCGCAGATCTCCCGCGACATGGTCTGGCAAACCTACCCGGTCATCTGGATTGCCCTCGGTTGGCTGCTGACAGTCGCACTGATGACACGGGTCCTGGTGAGGCTCGAACGCGTCACTCTGGACCGTCCCCGCAGGATCATTCATCCAGTGTCTGCAACCTGGGGTGGTGCGGTGATGGTGGTCCTGATGCTGGTCGGTGTTCTGGGCCGCGTCGAAAACATGAACCTTGAGAATCCGGTGCCGCTGCGCTGGAGCGATGCATTTTTCTCCGGCAACAACCAGATTGCTGCCCTGGGTTTGAATCCGGTGATTTTCCTCTATGACACGGTCAAGGTCGGCCAGTCGCGTTACGACGAAGCGCAGGTGCGTGAACATTACCCAGTGATGGCCAATTACCTGGGCGTCGACCAGCCAGATGCGCAGACGCTCGACTTCGTTCGGCACCAAGCGCCGCAGCCCTACAAAGTCGCGGGCGGCCGGCCACCGAATGTGATGTTCGTCATGCTTGAGTCCCTGGGCACCAGCGCGGTCGGCGCATACGGCAACCCGATCAACCCCACGCCGAACATCGACCGACTTGCCAGCCAAAGCTGGTTCTTCGAGCACTTTTACGTGCCGGTGACAGGCACCGCAAAAACCGTCTGGGCGAGCATTTCCGGTGTGCCGGACGTCACCCGCCAGGAGACGGCCACGCGTAACCCACTCATTACCCGCCAGCACACACTGATCAATGCCTTCAACGGCTACGAGAAGATCTACACCATTGGTGGCAATTCCGGCTGGGCGAACATGAATGCTCTGATCCGGCAAAGTATCGATGGCGTGCGCCTGTTCGAAGAGCGCGACTGGAAATCGCCGGTGGTGGATGTCTGGGGTATTTCAGATCTGGACCTGTTCAAGGAAACCGACCGGATTTTGCAAGCGCTGCCTAAGGACAAACCGTTCTTTGCCTATGTGCAGACGGCTGGCAACCACCGTCCGTTCACGATTCCGAAAACCAACGATGGGTTTGAGGTCAAGCATCCGACCCTGGCTGAAGTGCAGGCTGCAGGCTCTCGCAGTGTCGAGCAGTACAACGCCGTGCGCCTGCTGGATTTCAACATCGGGCGCTTGATGGAAATCGCCAAAAAAGGCGGTTACTACGAGAACACCATCTTCGTTCTGTTTGGCGACCACAACACGCGCATCGCGCAGATCCCGTTCCTGGCTCCGGCTTACGAGCAACTGGGCCTGGAAAGCAACGCGGTGCCGATGATCATCCACGCGCCCGCTTTGCTTGGGGTACGCAATGTCAAGGAAGCGGTTGGTCTGGTGGACTTGCTGCCTACGGTTGCGGGCATGGCTGGGCTTGAGTTTCGCAACAGCGGCCTGGGACGCGACATTCAGCAGCCCGCGCCGGAAGGTGAGCGTGTGGTGCCGCTGGTCTTGCGTGAAGGGACGTTCCCGCTGATCGCCGGTGTCACGCAACACTACATGGTGCAAATGGAACATGACGGCAGCTCGCCAACGCTGCACGACCTGGCTTCACCGACGCCGCTGGATAACGTCGCCGCGCAACACCCGACCGAGTTCAAGCGCCTGTCCGAGCTGACGCGCGGCATGCACGAAACCTCTCGGCTGATGCTGTACCAGAACGTGCGCAAGTGAGCGTTGGATGGTGGTCGGCCTGAGGTTGTAGGCGAGAGCCCATGCGGGCTCATCTCAGCGCTCGACCTTGGCAGGGTCAGGAAGTGATTTCGTCGTGACTCGATTCAGCGGCCAGTTTCAAACGGTCAGCTTTACTGACGTATTTAGACTTGCCTGCCGGTGCCAGTTTGGCACTGGCCTTTTTGGCGTGAGCTTTCAATAGCTGCTGTATCTTTTTGCGACGGTTCATATCTTCAACCCGGCTTGTAAGTTCCGGAATGATGCCAGCTTATCACTAACGAACCAAACTCCTGATGGCGCGCTCCCGACAATCGCAGCCGGGAGCGGCTTCTGTCTCAGAGGTCAGTCATCTTCAGCGCGGCCTCGGGGAGGCGTTCGCCCAGCACCTTGATCTTCGATACCTCTTCGCCAATCACGCCAAGGTCCTGTGCCGTCAGTTGCAGGTCGATGGCACCCAGGTTTTCCTCCAGACGGTGCAGTTTGGTGGTGCCGGGGATCGGGACGATCCAGGGTTTGCGGGCGAGCAGCCACGCCAGGGCAATCTGGGCTGGCGTGGCACCCTTGCGATCGGCGACAGACTTGAGGACTTCCACCAGTGCCATGTTGGTCTTGCGCGCCTGGGCAGAGAAGCGCGGGACGTGGTTGCGAAAATCCGTCGGATCGAACTGAGTGTCCGCGTTGATCTTGCCGGTCAGGAAACCGGCCCCAAGCGGGCTGAACGGGACGAAGCCAATCCCCAGTTCCTCAAGCACGGGCAGCAATTCGAGCTCCGGCCCGCGCCAGAACAACGAATACTCGCTTTGTACGGCTGTCACCGGCTGCACTGCATGGGCACGGCGGATGGTTTGCACGCCCGCCTCCGAAAGGCCGAAGTGCTTGACCTTGCCCTCGGCGATCAACTCTTTCACGGCACCTGCCACGTCTTCGATCGGCACGGCGGGATCGACGCGGTGCTGGTAGAGCAGGTCGATGTGATCGGTGCGCAGGCGTTTGAGGCTGGCCTCCACCACGGCTTTTATGTGTTCAGGACGGCTGTTGGTGCCGCCGCTGCGCGCGCCAGTCTGCAGGTCGATATCGAAGCCGAACTTGGTGGCGATAACCACCTGGTCGCGGATCGGTTGCAGGGCTTCGCCGACCAGTTCTTCATTGAAGAACGGTCCGTAGGCCTCAGCTGTATCGAACAGGGTGACACCACGATCATGCGCGCTACGGATCAGCTTTATCATTTCCTGCTGGTCGGCAGCAGGGCCGTACATGGCGGTCATGCCCATGCAGCCTAAACCGAGGGCAGAAACTTCCAGACCGGCTTTTCCGAGCTTTCGGGTGTTCATGGTTTTGCTCCTTTTTTTGTAACGACAGCGGTGTATTGAGAGCTGCGTATCGAGACGAAAACAATAGCGTTTAAGCCCCGCGCTCATTGTTCAGCTGCTGACCTTCACGCCTTTGAGCCAGTCCGTCACGCTGTCCATGGTGCGCCGTTCCTGATTGGCCTCCATCACCAGCCCTTTGAGCAACCGGGCCTTCGGCGCGTGGCTGGCAATCGCGGACTGATTGTTGCCAAGCCCGTAGCCGCCCTGAGTGGCCGGGGCCGCCATCCCGCTCAACGGAAGAGAGGCCAACGCTGCCATGAGCAAGCGCCGGATCGGATCGTGCTGCGTTGTCATACACGCCTCCGGTTAACGCCCGACGCGCGACTGCAGCTCGGCGGGATAACGTTCGCCCTGAATCCTCACATCATGCAGGGCCGCGATGATCTTGCTCAATTCTGCGTCGGACAGCGACACGGTGGCCGCGCCGAGGTTCTCTTCGAGACGATGCAGCCTGGTCGTGCCCGGAATCGGAACGATCCAGGGTTTCTGGGCCAGCAGCCACGCCAGGGCAATCTGTGCAGGTGTCACGCCTTTGTCCTTGGCGATCTGTCCGAGCAGGCCCACCAGCGCCTGGTTGGCGCGCAGCGCTTCTGGCGAGAAACGCGGTACCTTGCTGCGAAAATCGTCAGCGCCGAACGTCGTGCCTTCCTTGATGGCCCCGGTCAGGAAGCCTTTGCCCAAAGGGCTGAAGGGCACAAAGCCGATCCCGAGTTCTTCCAGCGTTGGCAGGATTTCCGCCTCAGGTTCGCGCCACCACAACGAGTATTCGCTTTGCAGGGCAGTCACCGGTTGCACCGCGTGAGCGCGGCGGATGGTCTGGACGCCGGCTTCGGACAGTCCGAAGTGCTTGACCTTGCCTTCGGCGATCAGATCCTTGACGGTCCCGGCCACGTCCTCGATCGGTACGTCGGGATCAACCCGGTGCTGGTACAGCAAGTCGATCACGTCGGTGCGCAGGCGCTTGAGCGAACCTTCGACCGCCCAGCGGATATGCTCGGGCCGACTGTTAAGGATTTGCTGCTTGTTGTCGTCGCCGAAGGTGAAACCGAATTTGGTGGCGATCACCACCTGATCTCTTACCGGAGCCAGCGCTTCACCGACCACGTCTTCGTTCAGGTACGGCCCGTAAACCTCGGCGGTATCGAAGAAGGTCACGCCGCGGTCGACGGCGGCTCGAATGAGAGAGACTGCCTGCTGGGTATCCGTGGCCGGGCCGTAGCCGTGGCTCAGGCCCATGCAGCCCAGGCCGAGGGCGGAAACTTCGAGAGTGCTCTTTCCAAGCGTACGTTTCTTCATGGTCGTTCTCCTGTGACGGCGTGGCAGCGGTCATCGCGCGTTTCGATCTTCACGGACTATAGAGACCGGTTGCAGGAGCGACTAGACGGTGAGCTCTGTAAGCGCTTATGAAAGAGGTTCATGAGTTATGCAGAGATTCTCTTGCCGGCGCCGAAATTTCAGGAGATCCGAACCAATACCACTTGGGACTTCACAACCGGTCTTGGTTTGCTTATGAATTGAGCTCAGTAGTGCATGCGCCGTTTTGGCCCTGATCGAAAGAAGTCGGTGCTTTCGCGCGCTATGGTGTGCGATGGGGTATGCCCTTTCCGGCGGATTTTTCTATTGCCGATGCTTATGCCTTCATCGTCGGTACACCGTTCGCCGACATCGAGTATTACCCCATCTCGCCGCAGGCCTACGGGTGGCTGTTCGGCGTGAACATCGCCCGCTCACGAGCGGCTCGTTACTCAGGATTGTTGATACGATGAGATCCCTTCGACGTCAGCCATTTTGAACAGGTGCTCAGCAGATGAACACGAAACGCCAGGAAGACCTTCAACGTATCGCGTATCAGGAGCAGGTGCTGCGCTTTCGGGCGTTCGACAAGAGCGCGGCGTGGGATTTGGGACAGCGTTTGAAAATCGCCTGCGAGGAAGCAGGCGTGTTCACGACTATTGAAATCCGGCTCGGTCGGGAAACCGTATTTTTCTATGCAATGCCAGGTACCGCTGCGGAAAATACCGACTGGGCACGACGCAAGCGAAACGTCGTGGAAATGATGGGCCGCAGCTCCTATGGCGTCGGTTTGTCAGCCGAGGAGGAGGGTGTCGCGCTGGAGGTCTCGATGGGGCTGTCGCCGCGTGACTATGCCTGCCATGGCGGCAGCTTCCCGCTGAAATTGACTGGTGGGGACTGTATCGGCGTCGTCACGGTTTCCGGACTGCCACAGCGCGAGGATCACATCCTGGCGGTACAAGTTCTCGCGGCAATGTGCGGTGTCGATCTGGCCGATGTGGCGTTGCAACTCTAGCGCCACGGGTCTCTTGCAGGTCCGGCCTGCAACTCGTGGGCTCAGTCAGGATTGTGGGTCGACCGGTGCGGCCGTGCTGTTGCGCAACGCCAACTCAAACGGCAGAACCACATGACGCTGGGCAAGCGATTTCTTCTCGATCAAGGTGATCAGCATCTCAACGGCTTTCTGGCCGAAGGCTTCGGCGGGTTGGGCGATGGTCGTCAGCGGCGGGTCGCAGTAGGCTGCGAAGGGGATGTCGTCGAAACCCACCAATGAGACATCCTCGGGGACCCGCAAGCCCTGTTTTTTTATTTGTTTCAGCGCGCCGATAGCCATCTCATCGTTTTCGCAAAACAGCGCGGTAGGGCGCTCGGGCAGATTGAGCATCGCTGCCGCGCCGTCGAGACCGGCCTGCAAAGTGAAATCGCCGTGACAGATCAGCGCGGGATCGGAGGCGATTCCGGCCTGCTGCAATGCATCCTGATAGCCCGCCACTCGATCACGGGTCAACGGGCTGCTTTTCGGGCCCTTGATCAGGCCAATGCGACGATGGCCCAGCTCAATCAGATGCTCGGTCATCGCCCTGGCTGCGGCGCGGTTGTCGAGGCTGATCGTTGGATGGCGGCCACCTTGAATCACCTCGCAGGCGTTGACGATGGGTGGCAACTCGGCGGTGGGGAAGGGCGCTGCAAAAGGGTCATAGGCGCGCAACTGGATCACGCCATCGGCTTGATGGGCGTAAACCAGTTCGGCGAATTCTCGTTCGATTTCTTCGCGGCCCTGGGTGTCGCACAACAGCAGGCGATACCCGGCGGCTTGCGCAGCCTGTTGCGCGCCACTGATCACCCGAGCAAAAAATACGTTAGCGATGGTCGGCACCAGAATCACCAGGTTGCCGGTTCGGCGCGAGCGAAATTGCACGGCCATCAGGTTCGGCCGGTAACCGGCCTTTTCCACGGCAGCGTTGACCTTGTCCCGGGTATCGGGGAGTACGCGCTCAGGCGACTTCAGTGTTCTGGACACCGTGGCCACTGAGACGCCGGCAAGCCGGGCTACTTCACGGATATTGGACAAGACCACCTCGTTATCGAACAGCGCGGTCGGCGAGCTTACCGCAGGTCGGGCGTGCCCTGAAATGTCTGTGGATTTTAATCCGGGATTTGACACCTCGTGCAACCGGGACTAGATTTCCATCTTTATGTAACCGGTTACATCTGGATCATGTCCAAGCCGGAAACTGCCTCACACAGAGCCACACAGAGAAGAGATGCGATGAACCTTGCAGTGCCAAAAATAAGAATCGGATTCGTCGGCGGTGGCGAGGGCGCCTTTATCGGTGTAGCCCACCGTCAGGCGGCCGGGCTCGACGGGCGTTTTGAGCTGGTCTGCGGTGCCTTCAGCCGCGACGCGCAGAACAATCAGAACACCGGTGCGGCGCTCGGCCTGCCAGCTGCGCGCTGCTACAGCGACTGGCAGCACATGCTCGACGCCGAGCGTGGGTTGCCCGCCGAGCAGCGCATGGAATTGGTGGTGATCGTCACCCCCAATCATTTGCACGCGCCGGTGGCCAGCCGGGCACTGACTGCGGGTTTCCATGTGTTCAGCGAGAAACCCGCAGCGCTGAATCTGGCCGAATTGCTCGCTCTCAAAGAAGTGGTCGAGGACAGCAACCGTCTCTACGGTCTGGCGCACACCTACCTTGGCTACCCGATGGTCTGGCAGGCGCGGGAGATGGTGCGCAGCGGCGTTATTGGCGCGGTGCGCAAAGTGATTGTCGAATATCCCCAGGGCTGGCTCAGCCAGGACGTGGCGGGGCAAGGCAACAAGCAGGCCGCCTGGCGTGATCAGCCCGAGCTGTCCGGCGCGGGCGGCTGCATTGGTGATATTGGCACTCATGCTTTCTCACTGGCGGAGTTTGTCGCCGATCAACCCATCCAGCAGCTGTGCGCCCTGTTGGGCGTGCATATCGCCGGGCGACAACTGGACGATGACGCCTCGATGTTGTTCAAGATGGCCGAGGGCGCCAGCGGCGTGCTGATCGCCAGCCAGGTCTGCGCAGGTGAGGAGAATCCGCTGAAAATCCGCGTTTACGGCGACAAGGGCGGACTGGAATGGCGTCAGGAAGAGCCCGCCAGCCTGATACATCGCGCCCTCGATCAGCCAATGCGCGTGTTGCGTTCCGGCGTGGGCCAGCCCTGGTTGTGCGACGCCGCAAGCCGGCGCATGCGCCTGCCCGCCGGGCACCCGGAAGGCTATCTCGAAGCCATGGCCAACCTTTACGGCGATCTTGCCAGCGCCATTCGCGGTGACATCGAGGGTAGCGATGCCCCCGGCGTCCCCGGAATCACGGTTGGTCTGCGTGGCATGGCCTTCATCGAGGCCGTCATCGCCAACCATCGCGGTGACGCGAAGTGGACCGAACTGGCCTGCACCCCATGAATCTGGAGACTTGCATGAACGACACTTCTCAAACCGGTACCGGCATGCGTGGTCCGGGGATTTTCCTCGCCCAGTTCATGTCCGCAGAAGCGCCTTTCGATACCTTGGCCAACATTGCCCAATGGGCGGCATCGCAAGGATACAAAGCCATTCAACTGCCGACCCTCGGCAATCAGTTCATCGACCTGAAACGCGCCGCCGAAAGCCAGGATTACTGCGACGAACTGAAATCGGTCTGCGCGCACGCTGGCGTGGAGATCAGTGAGTTGTCGACCCACTTGCAAGGTCAGCTGGTGGCCGTGCATCCGGCGTTCGATCAACTGTTCGATGACTTCGCGCCGGCCCATTTGCGCGGTCAGCCCCAGGCGCGCACCGAATGGGCCATCGAGCAGTTGAAGCTCGCCGCGCGTGCCAGTCAACGCCTGGGTTTGACAGCCCACGCGACGTTTTCTGGCGCATTGCTCTGGCCCTATATCTACCCTTGGCCGCAGCGGCCGAGCGGCTTGGTCGAGCAAGGTTTTGCCGAACTGGCCAAGCGCTGGCTGCCGATTCTTGACTGCTTCGAAGAGGCGGGTATCGACCTGTGCTACGAGATCCATCCTGGCGAAGACCTGCACGACGGCGCCTCGTTCGAGCGTTTCCTGGAGGCGATCAATCATCATCCACGCGCGGCCATCCTTTATGACCCGAGTCATCTGCTCCTGCAGCAAATGGACTACCTGGGTTTCATTGATCGCTACCACGAGCGAATCCGCATGTTCCACGTCAAGGACGCCGAGTTTCGGCCGGATGCTCGTTCGGGTGTCTATGGCGGTTATCAGGGCTGGGTCGAGCGGCCGGGACGCTTCCGTTCTCTGGGCGATGGCCAGATCGACTTCAAATCGATCTTCAGCAAACTGACCCAATACGACTTCACCGGCTGGGCGGTGCTGGAGTGGGAGTGTTGCCTGAAGGATTCGGCCCAAGGCGCAGCAGAAGGGGCGGCGTTCATCGAGAAGCACATGATCAGCAAGACCCGAAAAGCCTTCGACGATTTCGCCAGCGTGTCGTCCGACGAGGGCTTCAATCGGCGATTGCTGGGCTTGCCCGAGCCTGAATAGCGCCTTGCCTGGCCTGTTTCTCCCCCCCAAAAAAACAATAAGAAGGTAACTGTTATGACCACGATGACCGCGCGATTAAGCGCAATGATGTTCCTGCAGTTCTTTATCTGGGGTGGATGGTTCGTCACCCTCGGGACCTTCCTCGCCAGCAACCTGGGCGCCAGCGGCGGGCAGATCGGCATGGCGTTCTCCACACAATCCTGGGGCGCGATCATTGCGCCCTTCGTGATTGGCCTGATCGCCGACCGTTTCTTCAATGCCGAGCGCATCCTCGCCGTGCTGCATCTGATCGGCGCCGTTTTGTTGTACCAGCTGTACCGAGCGCCGGATTTCAGCGCATTTTATCCGTTTGTCCTGGCGTACATGATCATCTACATGCCGACCCTGGCCTTGGTAAATTCCGTGGCGTTCCGGCAGATGAGCGATCCGGCCCTGGAGTTTTCCCGCATACGCGTGTGGGGCACCATCGGTTGGATTGTGGCCGGGGTGGTGATCAGTTTTGTGTTTGCCTGGGACTCCCAGGCGGCGATTTCCTCCGGTGGGCTGCGCAATACCTTTTTGATGTCGGCGATTGCGTCTCTCGCGCTGGGTATCTACAGCTTTACCTTGCCGCGCACCGCACCACTGCCGCCTGAACCGGGTAGCGGTGGCCTCAAGCAAATGCTTGGGCTCGACGCTTTGGGCTTGCTCAAGGACCGCAGCTATCTGGTGTTTTTCATTGCCTCCATTCTGATCTGCATTCCGTTGGCGTTTTATTACCAGAATGCCAATCCGTTTCTGGCGGAAATTGGCGTGGCCAACCCCACCGCGAAAATGGCCATCGGTCAGGTCTCCGAAGTGTTGTTCATGTTGCTTCTGCCGCTGTTCATTCAGCGTTTCGGGATCAAAATCGCGCTGCTGGTGGGGATGCTGGCGTGGGCCTTGCGCTACCTGCTGTTCGCCTACGGCAACAATGCTGATCTGGTGTTCATGCTGTTCACCGGTATTGCTCTGCACGGCATTTGCTACGACTTCTTCTTTGTTTCGGGCCAGATCTACACCGACGCCAAAGCCTCCGAGCGTTTCAGAAGTTCGGCTCAGGGCCTGATTACCCTGGCGACCTACGGCTTGGGCATGTTGATTGGTTTCTGGGTAGCGGGGCAGGTGACTGATCGTTACGCCTTGGCGCAAGGCCACGACTGGAATAGCATCTGGTTGTTTCCGGCAGCGTTTGCGTTAGCGATTTTTTTCTGTTTTTCGCTGGCGTTCCAGGGTCGGCAGCCGGTCGCGCAATCGACTCACTGACCGTTTTGCTTCGACCGAGGAACAGCCGCACGAGTCTTTGAAACGGGCCGGGATCGTTCATGATCCCGGCGTATTTTGCCAGCCACGCCGCGCTAATGGCAGGTCCAGCAGACGCTTGCCGGTGGCATCGCTGATGGCGTTGCCCAGCGCCGCGGCCATCGGACCCTGGACGATTTCTGCCGCACCAAGAAACGGCTGCCCCGGCTGATCAATCATGTGCACCTCGACCTGCTCCGGTACCTCGGGGAAACGCATGATCGGATAGCCGCTCCAATCGAAGCTGTGCATGCCACTGGCGTCATAGAGGATACGTTCAAAGAGCGTCCAGCTGGCGGACTGCACAATGCCGCCCTGGATCTGATTGAGCAGACCATCGGGGCTGACAATTTGTCCCACATCGACGGCGGTAACCACCCGATCAATTGTCACTTGCCCGGTCTGGCGCTGCACATGCAACTGCACGGCGATCGCGCAGTAACCCATGATGTTTTTATAGCGAGCGAAGGCGAAACCGATTCCGCTGCCGGGGCCTGCTGCCTTTTGCGGCCAACCGAAGGCGCTGGCCACACGTTCCACAACCGCGCGTGCGCGCGGATCGCTCAAGTGATTCAGGCGAAATTGCACTGGGTCCACGCCGGCCTGCGCTGCCAGTTCATCGACCGTACTCTCGATGGCGAACACGTTGATATGGGCACCGAGCGAACGCATGGCCGAGGTCCTGAATGGCATGGTCAGAACGAAATTCAGATCGACCTTTAGGTTGGGTATTTCATACAGCGGAACCGCGTTGCGGTCGCCATCACCCTCGGGTTGGGCGATCGGGACCGACGGGGCAGAGGTGAATGGCCTCGCTAACAGCCACGCCGGTAACAGACGCCCGGCATTGACGATGCGTTCGTTGTGCGGGGTACTCCAGATTTCATATTTCCAGTCACGAAGGCGCCCGCTGTTGTCCAGGCCCGCTTCCACTTCGGCAAGCATCGCCGAGCTGTAGGGCTCCCAGAGATTTTCCTGTTCGCGCATCCATTGCACCCGTATCGGCTTGCCAGGTATGGCCATGGCGATCAGCGCGGCATCGGCTGCGGCGTCATCCGCGCCGTTGTGACCATAGCAACCGGAGCCTTCGGCGTGGATGCAACGCACCTGAGCCACCGGCAGGCCGAGCATCTCGGCGATCCCCGAGCGCAGAGGATAGACCCCCTGAGTGTGAGTCCAGACGGTCAGTGTTCCCTGCTGGAACCAGGCCACTGCGCAGGACGGCCCGATTGAACCGTGCATGAGGTATTGCTTGGTCACCCGTGCCTTATAGGCGCGTGGCGCCTGTTGCGTGAGGTTGCCTTTGGCGCTCACCGGGTAGTGCCGTGCTGGCAACTCGGTGAGAAGTTGATGGATATGTGCTGAGTCGGGCAGCGGATTACCTTCTGTCCAGCGTGCAGTGGCGTAGCCCTCACGCATCGCTTTGACCGCCAGCCATTCATCGGTGGCGACCACGGCGAGGTAGCTGCCGTCGCGGACCAGTTTCACCACTCCGGGGAGTTTTTTGAGGGCGGCCTCGTCGATGGCCAGCAACTGACTGCCGCGCCGGGGTGGACGTATGACACGGGCGTGCAGCATATCGGGCAGGCGCATGTCCTGCACATAGGCCGCACCGCCGCTGACTTTGGCTGGAATGTCCAGGCGAGGCAATGATGTGCCGATCAGGGTGAAGCGGTCGGCTGGTTTGAAAGGCGAGCTGACCGATGCGAAGCGATGCAGTTGAACCCCGACAACCGCTTGGGCGTAGGTCATGCTGCGGCCTTGCGCATCGTAGATCAGGGCGTCTCGCGTGGTCAGGCTGTCGATGTTGCCCTGCCATTGCCGTGCCGCGGATTCGAGTAACAGCTGACGCACCTGGGCCGCAGCATTGAAAAGCGCGGTGCCGCTGTCGACGATCGTATGGCTGCCGGCGGTATAACCTTCATTGGGTGTCAGCGCGGTGTCGGCGGTGAGAAAACGGATGAGCCCTGGGGGCACCTCCAGGCGTTCGGCGGCGATCTGCAAAAGCGCAGTTTTGACCCCGGTACCCAGTTCCACTTTGCCGGTGTAGACGGTGATGCCATCTTTCGCGTCGATGCGGATCCAGGCGTCCAGATAGGGCGTGGCCCGCAGGCTGCCCGGCAGATCAGGTGCCAGGATCTCCGTGCCCAAGGTGTCCACCTCGGTGTCAGCGAAGGCACGCGGAATACCCGGAAGCATCGCGAACCCCACCACCAACGCGCCGTTTATCACAAAGGCGCGGCGGCTCAGATTGACGCTTTGCGTTGCGGCTTTCATACCTTGGCCCCTTGCGCGATGACCGACTTGATAGCGGCGAGGATCCGCACGTGGGTGCCGCAACGGCACAAGTTGGGCGCCATGTGGCGCCGGATCGTTTCATCATCCGGGTGAGGGTTGGCCTCCAACAAAGCCTGCGCCCGTACGATCATCCCCGCGATGCAATAACCACACTGCGCCGCCTGTTCGTCAATAAAGGCTTTTTGCAGCGGCCCCGGTTGGTCAGCGCTGCCGAGGCTCTCCACTGTACGCACTGATTTGCCCTCCAGCGCACCGCACGGTGTCAGGCATGCAAACACCGGTTTGTCGTTCACTAAAACCGTGCACGCACCGCATTGACCCAAGCCGCAGCCGTACTTGGCACCATTGAGTCCCACCTGATTGCGCAAGGCATACAGCAACGGCATGTCCTGCGGGATGTCCAGTTCATGCGTCTTGCCGTTGATGTCGAGTGTGATCACGGTTGTTGCTCCTGAGCCCGAATGCTCTTGATTGTCTTGTCCAGGTCCGTCCAGGGCCGGGTGCCACAGCTCTCGTTGCGCAAGTACTCGGCAATCGCGGCCACGTGGGCATCGTCCAGACTATTGGCGAAGGCAGGCATGTAATGGCTGGGTGCGGCGGTGGACATCGGAATGCCCTGCACAATGGTCTGGATCAAATTACGTGGCGAGTCGGCCATCACCGCCGAGGTATTGGCCAGGGCAGGCCTTGATTCAATGGCGCGCATCGGTGCGGCGCTGCCGTGGCAGCTCGCGCAGGCCCCGTCGAACAACGAGGCGCCCAGAAGTGCCTTGGCACTGCGCCTGGCCTCAGGGGCGCAGGGCGGCAATGTCGCATCCGATGAGGTTTTTTTGAGGTCAAGAATGTACTGCGCAATGGCATGGGCGTCTTGCGCCGGCAACTGCGCGATGCTCAGGCTGACCGGCAACATCGGGCCCGCCGCTGCGCCGTGTCCTTCAGCGACCTCACCCGTTAGATAGGCGACCAACCGGGCTTCATTCCAGGGCTGTTGCGCATCGGCCATTCCGCGCAGGGCAGGGGCCGTCCAGCCGTCCACGATACCGCCATTGAACAGCTCGCTGCTTTGCTCCCCGCCAATCAGGTTCAGAGGCGAATGGCAGGATGAGCAGTGTCCGGGGCCCTCGACCAGATAGCGTCCGCGGTTCCATTGTGCCGAGCGGTCGGGCAGTGGTTGCAGCGGATCCCCATGCAGGAACAACAAGTTCCAGAAAGACACCAGCGCACGGAAATTCATGGGGAAAACCATATGGTTTTCAGGTGCGGTGTAGTTGACCGGGTCCACGCTCATCAGGAAGGCATAGGCATCCGCGATATCGGTATCGCTCATCTTTCGGTAATGCACGTAGGGGAAGGCCGGGTAGAGAAAGTGCCCGTCGCGCGCGATGCCTTGACGCATGGCCCGTTCAAACGCCTCCAGCGACCATTCACCGATACCGGTATCCCGGTCCGGGGTGATATTGGTGGTGAAGAGTGTCCCGAAGGGCGTTATCAGCGGCAGGCCTCCCGCCATATACGCACCCCCTGGCCGCGTGTGGCAGACCGCGCAGTCTCCCGCTTCGACAATTTGTCGGCCTCTGTCCAGGGTTTCGCGACCCGCGCTTTGAGGCTGGCTGACAGGGGCAATTTCCGGCCTCCACATCATCCAGAATGCAAACCCTATCCCCACGACACCAATTGCCAGTACGGCACCGATGATCGTCTTGCGCTTCATCGCCTTACCTCTCGAGCTGAGTTAACGACAGATTTTTCAATCCACCGCGAGCAATTGGCGTACGGCGATTTTCCTGTGGGGTGAGCTTAGAGAGGGCGGTTGTGATGGGGTACCCCATCAAGGCGCAACGCTATATTGCGCAAGGTGCAACGACGCTGGTCCGTCGGCGCAGTGATCGCCCTGTCGTTGCGTTTCGCGAAAAACAACGTTGCGCAGCAGATGGATTTTCTGACGGGGCCTGGGCGCCTACCGTGGTGAGGTCAACACACTCAACCACGGAGACCGTCATGAGTTTGCACTCAACCAATATTCAGGTGACTTACGACTTCATCTGCCCATGGTGCTGGATCGGGGAGGAAAATCTCGAACGCGCGCTTGTCGCCTCGGATTTTTCGACTGACCGCCACATAACCTTCCTGCCTTATCAATTGAACCCGGACATGCCTGTTCGAGGCATGGACCGTAAAGCCTATCGCTCTGGCAAGTTCGGCAGTTGGGCGCGTAGCCAGGCCATGGACGCCCAGGTCGCCCACGCCGGCAAGGCAGTCGGTCTGGAGTTCGATTATGAGCGAGTCGAAAAGACCCCCAACACCCTGGCAGCCCATCGGTTGGTATGGCGTGAGCAACAGGCGGGTCGAGATGCTTCCTTGCTGGTCAAGGCCATTTTCAAGGGGTACTTCGGCGAGGGGCGGGATATCGGCGACCTCAATGTGCTGGCCGACATCGCGGCCGAAATCGGCCTGGGCCGAGAGGCCATTGTTGACTTTCTCAATACCGATGAAGGCACTGCTGAAGTCTTGAAGCTCGAAGCCAGAACCAAGGCATCCGGTGTGCGCTCGGTACCGAGTATTCAGATCGCAGATGACCTTATCAGTGGTGCCCAGCCCAGCGGAATAATGATCCAGATACTAAAGCGAAGTCATGCAGCTTAAGCCGCTTTTCAGTCCCTATCCATTCAGGAAATCATCATGACTCATCACTTGTTCAGGACACTCAAACTCGGCGAACTCACCCTTGATCACCGCGTCGCCATGGCCCCTCTGACTCGCTCACGTGCGGGCCAACCGGGCAACGTACCGACATCGATGAACGTCGAATACTACCGTCAGCGCGCCAGTGCCGCGTTGATCATTACCGAGGCTACGCAGATTTCGCAGCAGGGCCAGGGTTACGCCTGGACGCCCGGTATCCATAGCGACGAGCAAATTCAGGGTTGGAAAGCTGTCAGCGAAGCCGTGCACGCCGAAGGCGGGCACATTTTTCTGCAGCTCTGGCATGTGGGAAGGGTGTCACACCCGGTATTTCAACCCAACGGCGGCTTGCCGGTAGCGCCGACCGCGCAGCCGGTGCCTGGCAAGACCTTCATCCTGAATGAAAAAGGCGAGGGCGTCTGGGGTGATGTGCCTGTCCCTCAGGAACTGGACATTCCGGGGATTGAAGCGATCGTCGCCGACTTCCGCAAGGCCGCGCGCAATGCGCTCCTGGCCGGTATGGACGGTGTGGAAATTCACGCGGGTAATGGCTATCTGCTTGACCAATTTATCAACAGCGCCAGCAATCAACGTAGTGATACCTACGGTGGAAGTATCGAAAACCGTGCGCGTTTACTGCTTGAAGTCGTGGAAGCCGTGACCGGGGAAATAGGTGCCGAACGCGTTGCTGTACGTCTGACACCGATGGGGCGTTTCATGGGGATGGGCGATGACACGCCAGAACAAACCTTTGGCTACATTGCTTCCCGGCTCAATAGCTGGAACCTCGCTTACCTGCATCTGGTAGAACCCATGATGGTTGGCACAGTGCTCGACCAAAGTAACGATCCACGCTGGGACGCCATCATCAAGCAGCTGCGCACTGACTTCCACGGCGTACTGATGCTGGCGGGTGGTTACACCGGCGAAACCGCAGAGCAGGCAATCGCGGAGGGTCGTGCCGACCTCATCGCGTTTGGGCGCCCGTTCATTGCCAACCCCGATTTACCTGCTCGCTTGCGTGGTCGTACCCAGCTCAACCTGGCTGATGGCAACAGTTTTTTTGGCGGCGACGCCAAGGGGTACATCGACTATCCGGCGCTGGCATAACGCAGCGTTAAATCCAGATGCCATGGGGGCATCCGCACTTTACGAGGAGAAGGTTATGAAGCGTCCAGATATTCCGAAGGCCCTGGTCATCGGAGGCTCACTGGGTGGTTTATTTGCCGCCACGGCCTTGCGTGCAATTGGCTGGCAAGTGGATATTTTCGAGCGATCCCCCGCCGCACTGGATAGCCGAGGTGGTGGCATCGTTCTGCAAGCGGATGTCTTGCACCATCTTCGCTATGCAGGCATCAAACCTGCTAACGCGCTCGGTGTCCGCTCACATGATCGTCTGTATCTGGATCGAGCGGGTAGCGTCGTCCATAAAGAGCCGATGCCACAAACCCAGACATCCTGGAACACGCTGTACAACGCATTATTCACTGTCTTCCCTGCCGAGCATTATCACCGGGGTAAGACGCTGGTTGACCTGACTCAAAATGAGCAACGGGTGACGGCGATTTTTGAAGATGGCAGCCGCGCCGATGGGGACCTGTTGATCGGCGCCGATGGCGCAGGTTCAACCGTGCGAAGTGTGGTGTTGCCTGGGACCGGATATACCTATTCGGGGTATGTGGTCTGGCGTGGACTGGTCGATGAAGCCAGACTTCCAGACTTCGCCAAAGCGCAGCTTTACGAGGATTTTGTGTTTCAG
This sequence comes from Pseudomonas sp. DSP3-2-3, assembly GCF_049898225.1. Taxonomy (NCBI): domain Bacteria; kingdom Pseudomonadati; phylum Pseudomonadota; class Gammaproteobacteria; order Pseudomonadales; family Pseudomonadaceae; genus Pseudomonas; species Pseudomonas sp. DSP3-2-3. Next base: position 202,525 of record NZ_JAFCXH010000007.1, read on the forward strand.
CAGGAACCTGAATCGTTGATGCTGGAGTACATGGTGCCAGGCTTGAACGGCTCCGTTAATCCTGGTGAGCGACGGTTCAACTGGGTCTGGTATTTGAACGCGGCGCAAGGGCGGGAGCTGGATGCTGTGCTCACTGATAACAGTGGCCATCGGCGTACCCACTCCATTCCACCGGGGGCCTTGGCAACTGAGCAGGAGGCTTACATACGGGAAATGGGTGAGCAGCATACCAACCCGGCTTTTCGTGAATTGATTCGGCAGACCCGGGATATTTTTGTACAGGCGATCGTTGATCTCGAAGTGCCGCAAATGGTGTTTGGCCGCGTGCTGCTGACGGGCGACGCCGCCTTTGTGCCGCGCCCACACACAGCCGGAAGCACGGCCAAGGCGGCCAGGAACGCACTGTGCCTGGCGCAGGCGATCGACGACATTGGTGATATCGACAAAGCACTGTCGGTTTGGGAGCAACAACAACTTGGCGAGGGCAAGCGCATGGGCGACTGGGGTGTCAGTATGGGCAATCGGATCATGGGCATCACCCGATCCTGATTCTCCAGGCCACACCCGCTACCGTTTGAGCACATCCATGCAAGACTCCCGCTGCATGGCAATGCACAGTGGTTATCTTTACGTTTTAATTTCGGACTCCGTCTATGGATAAGTTGCTGGCGCTGAAAATGTTTGTCGAAACCGTACGCTGTGGTGGTTATTCGTCAGCGGCGCGCAAGCTCGGCATCTCCACTTCGTCAGTGACGCGGCAGGTGGCGGCGCTGGAATCCGAGTTGGGTGCCAGCCTGCTTAACCGCACCACGCGCAACACGAGCGTCACGGTGGCGGGGCAGAACTACTTCGAGAAAGCGGTGGCAATCCTCGATGCAATCGACGAAGCCGATGCTGTAGTGACCGACCGTGGCAGCGCAGTCCAGGGGCGTTTACGGGCCAGCGTTCCGGTGGAATTCGGCCGACGTATCATCGCTCCCCATTTGGGTCGCTTGCTTGATCGCCATCCTGGTCTGGAGATCAGCCTTTCGCTGAGCGATGAGGTGACTGACCTGCTCAGCGAGCAAATCGATGTGTCCGTGCGTCTTGGTTCATCGGTCGTCAGTGATGACATCGTCAGCAAGCGGGTGGGTGATTTTCAGCGTTGGGTGGTGGCGAGTCCCGATTACTTTGCGCGTAGCGGACTGCCGCGACACCCGCGTGACCTGTTGGAGCATCAATGCCTGCGTTTTGATTATCGCACCGGACACCAGAACTGGACGTTCCAGGGTGATGAGGAAGTCATACGCGTGAATGTGCAGGGACGGCTGCAGAGCAACAATGCCGACATTCTGCGGGAAGCGGCACTGGCCGGTGGCGGGGTGACGCTGCTGGCCGACTGGCTGGTGCGTGACGACGTTGGCGAAGGTCGCCTGACCCGCGTGCTGGAGCAGTACGAAGTCAATCCGGGCAGTGCAAGTACCTGCATCAATGCGCTGTATCTGCCCAATCATCGCGGCTCCAGTCGCATCAATGTGTTCATAGAATTCCTCAAGGAAATACTCGCTCCCTGATATCCCCACCATGGCAACCGTGGATCCTGCTGAGAATTGCGCGTCATCTTGATTGGCGTCAAACGCCAGGATCGGCGTGCTCTGTATCCTGCAGAGGAACTCAGGCGGTCAAGTGGACGCGCGAGTGGATTCCTCACTGTGAGTGAGTCCTGTTGCTGTATCGAGAGCGAAAACCCCCATGCTCTATCCGCTGTTTCTCACCTTGCATCTGTTCGCCGCGCTGATCTTTATTGGCACGGTGTTTTTCGAAGTCCTGTTCCTGGAGACTATCCGCAAACAGCTGCCCGTCAAGGTTATGCTGCTGGTCGAACAGGGCATCGGTCGACGCGCCCGCGCCTTGATTCCGTGGGTCCTGCTGGTGTTGTTCGGTGCAGGGCTGGGGATGGTCTGGTTGCGTTATTTGCCGGTCCTTGCCACACCCATGGCCTCATCGTTCGGCACCTTGTTGATGCTGAAAATCGTGGTCGCGGTCAGCGTCCTGCTGCATTTCCTGGTCGCCATGGCGTTGTTCAAAACCGGTCGGATGAAAGCTCGATTCCTGCATTTCATCCATGGCAGCCTGTTTTGCCACATGGTCGTCATCGTCCTGCTGGCCAAGGGCATGTTCTATCTGACCTGGTGACCGGACTTGCCCGCAGGTCCGTTGCGCAACCAGCACTTTGCTCATGCTTGATACAAGTCAAGGAGCATCGGGCGCCAAACCCCGACACTGGTGGTCCGCAGCCTGTCTCGGAGACCCGTCATGCTCAATTTATTTCACGATCCCGGCGCGCTCAACGCTCGGTGTGAGCAAAGCGTGCTCGATCCCAACGGCCATGTTGACACTGAAAAATTCCATGAAGGTATCGGTTCGCTGGATTTACTGCGTGCCTTGCGCGTCAGCCGCAAGAGAGGCCGCCCGCTATCGCTGAATGTGCAGCTGCCGTCCAGCCTGAAGCCTTCCTCTGGTTCCCCTCGCGATAGCTCATCCGGGCACAGTGGTATCGAACGCTATCTTCAGTGTCTGGAACATGAAATCAACCTCGTCGGCTGTCACCTAGGCCCGGAACAGCGGGTCGAGCAGTTTCATCTGGGAGGCGGCACACCGGCCGTTGCCCATCTGCGGCGGCTGATGAGCCATCTTCGTCGCCGATTCAACTTCCTCGGCCATGAATGTGGTGACAACAGCATTGAGGTGGATGTGCACCATACCGATTGGTCGACCATGGGCGTGCTCCGTGACCTGGGGTTCAACCAGGTCAGCATCGGCGTTCCGGACATCGGCGTGGACCGTGAGATGTCGGGGGCTTGCTACCAGAATCCGGCTCCGATCCATTCGTTGGTCGATGCCGCCCGGACCTTTGGTTACCGCTCCATCAACGTTGATCTGGGGTATGGCAACGCCTGGCAAACACCCGAAAGTTTTGCGCTGAAGCTGGCAACCATCATCGAACTGGAGCCGGATCGGCTGCTGGTCTTTGACTATGCCCGGCCACCCCAACGCTATCGGCTGAGGGCCGCAGACCGAACCAGGGCCGCGTGCAGCCAGGAAAACAAGGACGCCATGCGCCGCATCTACTTCGAACAGTTGATCGGCGCTGGTTATCACTACATCGGCCTGGGGCAGTTTGTCCGGCACGATGACGATCTGGCGATTGCTCAGGAGCGCGGCCGCTTGCGGCGTAATTGTGAGGGATTTACCCGTCATGGGTATTGCGACCATATCGGGTTAGGTTTGGGCGCTATCAGTCAGATCGACAATGTGTATACGCAAAATACCGACGATCTGCGGCGCTATCAGCAGCAACTGGACAGGGATCAATTGCCAACGAGTCGTGGCTGGCGCTGCGAGGCATGAGCCCCATTGCAACTGGAAAGATCATGACAACTTCATTTGAATTCAATCGCGACCTGGTCGAAAAGTATGACCGTCCGGGGCCGCGCTATACCTCTTACCCGACTGCGCCGCAGTTCCATCAGGCTTTTGCCGTCGACGACTATCAGCGTGCCGCTTGCGACAGCAACCTGGCGGCGGTGCCCAAGGCCTTGTCGGTCTATATCCACATACCGTTCTGCAAGAGCCTTTGTTACTACTGCGCCTGCAACAAAATCATTACCCAGAAAACCCACCGCGCCGTCGAATACCTGACCTACCTCAAGCGTGAAATCGTCATGCAGGCCGCATTGTTCGACAGTTCGCGCAAACTCACCCAGCTGCACCTGGGCGGTGGTACGCCGACCTATCTGACCAGCGAACAGCTGGCTGACCTGATGGACTGTCTGCACCAGGCGTTTGATATGGATGACAGCGATAACCATGAGTTTTCCATCGAAGTCGACCCGCGCACCATCAGCACCGAGCAGATTCAGTCGTTGCGCCAGTTGGGCTTCAATCGCCTGAGCTTCGGCGTGCAGGACTTTGACCCCGACGTGCAGGCCGCGGTCAATCGCCTGCAAAGTGAAGAGCAGATTTACGCGCTGGTCGCTGCGGCGCGCCAGGCGCGATTCAAGTCGATCAGCGTCGATCTGATCTATGGTCTGCCCTTGCAGACGGTGAACAGTTTCGATGTCACCCTCGGCAAGATTATCGCGTTGCGTCCGGACCGGATTGCCGCCTACAGCTACGCCCATTTGCCGGAGCTGGTACGTGCGCAACGGCTGATTCGTCCGGCCGATATGCCACCACCGGAGCGCAAGCTGGAGTTGCTTGAACTGACCATCCGCCGTTTGACCGAGGCCGGTTATGTCTATATCGGCATGGACCACTTCGCCTTGCCCGACGATGAGCTGGCGTTGGCTCGCGCCAATGGCACGTTGCAGCGCAATTTCCAGGGTTATTCAACTCACGCCGATTGCGATTTGATCGGTCTCGGCGTGTCGTCGATCGGCAAGGTTGGCGACAGCTACAGCCAGAGCGTCAAGGAGCTTTCACAGTATTACGCCCGGCTGGATCAAGGCTTGTTGCCGGTGCATCGGGGTTATCGGTTGAGCGCCGATGATCAACTGCGCCGTGAAGTGATCAGCGATTTGATGTGCCATGGCCGCATCGACTTCGGCAAATTTGAAGCGCTGCATGACTTCTGCTTTACCGAGTATTTCGCCGATGCCCTGGCGCAACTGGACGAGCATGTGTGCGATGGATTGCTGCAAATTAACGACGACTCGCTGGTGCTGTTACCCCACGGGCATCTGATGATGCGCAGCGCGGCGATGGCTTTTGATGCCTATCTGGGCGGCGAGCAGAAAGGCCGGTTTTCCCGCACCGTTTGAGGTGGCGAGGCGCTCTACCGCAACGGATTCCATCAAGTTGATTTCAATCAAGGGCAGGGTGCGCAACGCACCCTAACATGCGCGCAAGACCCTTGAAATCAGCGAACCCATGACAATCCATCAGCCTTTGATACATGGCAAGCGGCACGCCTGGAGCGTCGGGCTGGTGGTGATGGTTCTGCTGCTGATCTCGACGTTCACGGCGGTTCAGGCCAAGTCATACGGCGACATCGAGCAGCAGCGCATCGATAAGACCTTCCCCGGCACCGATGCGGTTTCCGCGCCCGAAGGCCGCTACAAAGTGCGTACGCTGTCTGCCGCCGGCAAGGTCCTCGGATACGTTTTCCAGAGCCTGGATGTGGTGGATATTCCGGCCTATTCGGGCAAGCCGATCAATACCCAGGTAATCCTCGACACCGCTGGCGTGATTCAGGATGCCTATGTGCTGGAGCACCACGAACCGATTCTGCTGATCGGCATCCCCGAAGAAAAACTTCACGGTTTCAGCGGCAGATACAAAGGGATCAAGGTCAGTCAGCGAGTGGTGGTCGGCCATTCCAGCGACCCCAGCGCGGTCACGGTAGATGCAATCGCCGGCGCAACGGTCACCGCGATGGTGGTGAACGAGGTGATCATGCGTGCCGCCCATGAGGTGGCCGTATCGCTGAAGCTGATTGAGGACAAGGGCGGGGTGGTGAACAAACCCGCCACGGTCCGCGAGGATTTTTTCGAGCCGGCCACCTGGGAGCAACTGACCGGTAACGGCGCGATCCGCCGGTTGAACCTGACCCGTGGGCAAGTCGATGCCGCCTTCAAGGGCACCGAAGCCGAAGGCGTCGAAAGTGCCGGCCCTGAACAGGTCGATGACACCTTTATCGAGCTGTACACCGCCGACTTGAACCCGCCGACCATTGGCCGGGCGCTGCTGGGCGACAACCAATATCGCTTGCTGATGCAGGATCTCAAGCCGGGCGAGCAGGCCATCGCGGTTCTGGGTCGTGGGCTGTATTCCTACAAGGGCTCGGGTTACGTGCGCGGCGGGATCTTCGATCGGGTGCAACTGCGCCAGTTCGGCAATGTCATCAGTTTTCGCGACATGGACCATCAGCGGCTCTCTGACGTGTTTGCCAAAGGCATGCCCGAATTTAATGAGATGTCGATTTTCATTGTCCGCAAACCAGCTGGATTCGATCCGGGATCGCCCTGGTCCCTGGAATTGCTGGTTCGGCGTCAGACGGGGCCGGTCAGCGGCACCTTCAGCAGCTTCGAGTTGGCTTACCAGATGCCCGAGCAATACCTCGCGCGTCCAGCACCCAGTGCCGAGGAACTGGCTGCCATCGAGGAAGCCAGTCGGCCGATGTGGTTGACCATCTGGTATCAGAAATACTTTCAGATCGCGGTACTTGCCAGCGCATTGCTGCTGCTGACTGCGATCCTGTTTCTGCAGGACAAGCTCACCCGCCGGCCACGTTTTTTGCACTGGCTGCGTCGCGGCTACCTGCTGTTCACCGTGGTGTTTCTGGGCTGGTATGCCTTGGGGCAGCTGTCGGTGGTCAACGTGCTGACCTTTGTGCATGCGCTGTTTGAACACTTTCGCTGGGAGCTGTTTCTCACTGATCCGCTGATCTTCATGCTCTGGGTTTTCACTGCCGCGAGCATTCTGCTGTGGGGCCGAGGAGTGTTCTGTGGCTGGTTGTGTCCGTTTGGTGCCTTGCAAGAGCTGATCAACGAAGCCGCGCGCAAGCTGAAGATTCCCCAATACGAATTGCCTTTCGCGGTCCATGAGCGGCTGTGGGCGATCAAGTACATCATTTTGCTGCTGCTCTTCGGGATTTCCCTGGAGTCGATGGCCACCGCCGAGATGTTCGCCGAAGTGGAACCCTTCAAGACGGCCATCACCCTCAGGTTCGATCGCCAGTGGTGGTTCGTCCTCTACGCGGTAGCGCTGCTGGTCATCAACATTTTCACGCGCAAAGTCTATTGCCGCTACATCTGCCCGTTGGGCGCGGCGCTGGCGTTCCCGACCAAATTTCGCCTGTTCGACTGGCTGAAACGCCGCAAGGAGTGCGGTGACCCTTGCCGGCTGTGCGCCAAGGAATGCGAGATCCAGGCAATTCACCCGGATGGTCATATCAATGCCAACGAGTGCCACTACTGCCTCGATTGCCAGATGACCTATCACAACGAAAACAAATGCCCGCCGCTGGTCAACAAGCGCAAGAAGCGCGGCAAACCCACGCCTGTGGGGGCGCAATTGATACCTGTCGTGGAAGTGACCGCGCCTGAATGAAGCTCGCGAGCGCACCTCTGCAATGAGCGTTTTATCCCTTCAAGGAGTAACTCAAGATGACTGACACAGAATCCAAAAAAAGCGGGCAGGAAGAAGAACACGCCGGCCTCAGCCGTCGCGGTTTTCTGGGCAGCAGTGCGGTGGCCGGTGCGGTGCTGGCGGGTGCCACGGGCCTCGGCAGTGCGGTGTTCAGCCGTGAATCCTGGGCGGCGGCGGTCAAGGACGCACAGGCAAAAATCCATGTGGGCCCCGGCGAGCTGGACGAATACTACGGCTTCTGGAGCGGCGGTCATCAGGGCGAAGTGCGGGTGCTGGGCGTGCCGTCGATGCGCGAGTTGATGCGTATTCCGGTGTTCAACGTCGACTCTGCCACCGGTTGGGGCCTGACCAACGAAAGCAAACGGATTCTGGGCGACAGCGCGAAGTTTCAGAACGGTGACTGCCATCACCCGCACATCTCCATGACCGACGGCAAATACGACGGCAAGTACCTGTTCATCAATGACAAGGCCAACTCCCGTGTTGCGCGCATCCGCCTGGACATCATGAAGTGCGACAAGATGCTCACGGTGCCGAACGTACAGGCCATTCACGGCCTGCGTCTGCAGAAAGTGCCTTACACCAAGTATGTGTTCGCCAATGCCGAGTTCGTCATCCCGCACCCCAATGACGGCCACACGTTCGATCTGCAGGACAAGAACAGCTTCACCATGTTTAACGCCATCGATGCTGAAAAAATGGAGATGGCGTTCCAGGTCATTGTCGACGGCAACCTGGACAACTCTGACGCCGACTACACCGGCAAGTACGCCGCGTCCACCTGCTACAACTCGGAGAAGGCCTACGACCTGGGCGGCATGATGCGCAACGAGCGCGACTGGGTGGTGGTGTTCAACATCCCGCGCATCGAGGCCGCCATCAAGGCCGGCAAATTCATCACCCTGGAAAACTCGAAAGTGCCGGTGGTCGACGGTCGTAAAACCGATGGCAAAGACTCCGAGTTCACGCGTTATATCCCGATTCCGAAGAACCCCCATGGCCTCAACACGTCACCCGATGGCAAATACTTCATTGCCAACGGCAAGCTTTCGCCAACGGTATCGATGATTGCCATCGACCGCCTGGACGACTTGTTCGCCGACAAATTCAAAGACCCGCGCGAGGTTATCGAGGCCGAGCCGGAGCTGGGCCTGGGGCCGTTGCACACCACCTTCGACGGGCGCGGCAACGCCTACACCACATTGTTCATCGACAGTCAGGTGGTGAAGTGGAACATGGCGGAAGCGGTTCGCGCCTACAAGGGTGAGAAGGTCAATTACATCAAGCAGAAGCTGGATGTGCACTACCAGCCTGGCCATAACCACGCCTCGCTGACCGAAACCAATGAAGCGGATGGCAAGTGGCTGGTGGTGTTGTGCAAATTCTCCAAGGACCGCTTCCTGCCAACCGGGCCGCTGCACCCGGAAAACGACCAATTGATCGACATTTCCGGCGATGAAATGAAGCTGGTGCACGACGGTCCGGCGTTTGCCGAACCCCACGACTGCATCCTGGCGCGCCGGGACCAGATCAAAACCAAAAAAATCTGGGATCGCAACGATCCGTACTTCGCCGAGACCGTCGAGTTGGCCAAGAAGGACGGCATCAAACTGGAGACCGACAACAAAGTCATTCGCGATGGTAATCATGTGCGGGTCTACATGACCTCAATGGCACCGGCTTATGGGCTGACCGAGTTCACCGTCAAGCAGGGCAACGAAGTGACGGTGACCATCACCAACATCGACCAGATCGAGGATGTGTCCCACGGCTTCGTCATGACCAACCATGGCGCGAGCATGGAGATCAGCCCGCAGCAAACCTCGTCCATCACGTTCACCGCCGACAAGGCCGGTCTGCATTGGTACTACTGCAGCTGGTTCTGCCATGCGCTGCACATGGAAATGGTTGGCCGCATGAAGGTCGAGCGGGCCTGACGGTTGCCCATCGACAGGAGCGTGGCGATGACTGATATCAAGGGAAACCCGATCAAGGTAATCGCGTTTGCGCTCCTGTTGATGTCCGGCAGTGCGCTGGCGGTGCAGCCCATCACCACGTTGCCATTGCGGGTGGATGCGGAACAGCGCTGGCACCTGCCGGCGGGCGAGTACCGTGGCTCGTTCAGCGTCGATCAACCGATGCAGATTCTGTGCGAGCCCGGTGCGGTTTTTCAGGGGCAAGGGCAGGGCAACGGCGTGATCGTCAGTGCGCCGAACGTCGGGATCGAAGGCTGCACTTTTCTGGACTGGGGCCACGATCTCACGGCCATGAATGCCGCGATATTCATCCAGCCCAAGGCCAGTGGTGCGCTCATCAAAGGCAATCGCATGCAAGGTCAGGGTTTTGGTATCTGGGTCGACAGCACTCAGGACGTAAGCCTGATCGACAACCGGATACAGGGAGATCCGTTGATGCGTTCCCAGGATCGCGGCAACGGTATTCATCTGTACGCGGTGCACGGTGCCAGGGTCATCGGCAACCAGGTGCGCGACACCCGCGATGGCATCTACATCGACACCTCCAACGGCAACCTGCTGCAGGGCAACACCCTGGAAGACCTGCGCTACGGCGTGCATTACATGTTCGCCAACGACAACCAACTGATCGGCAACACCACGCGCCGCACCCGCACCGGCTACGCCTTGATGCAAAGCCGCAAGCTCACGGTGATCGGCAACCGCTCCGAACAGGATCAGAACTACGGCATCCTGATGAACTACATCACCTATTCAACCTTGCGCGACAACTTCGTCACCGATGTGCGCGACGGCTCGACGGGCGACAGCATGATCAGCGGCGCCGAGGGCAAAGCGCTGTTCATCTACAACTCACTGTTCAACAACATTGAACACAACCACTTCGAACACAGTGCCGTGGGCATCCACCTCACCGCCGGCTCTGAAGACAATCGCATTGCCGACAACGCGTTTGTGGGCAACCAGCGGCAGGTGAAATACGTTGCCACCCGCTTGCAGGAATGGTCGGCGGACGGCCGGGGCAATTACTGGAGCGACTACCTGGGCTGGGACCGCAACAACGACGGCCTGGGCGATGTCGCCTACGAACCCAACGATAACGTCGACCGCCTGCTATGGCTCTACCCGCAGGTGCGGCTGCTGATGAATAGCCCCGGCATCGAATTGCTGCGCGGTGTGCAACGGGCCTTTCCGGTCGTGAAATCACCGGGCGTACTGGACAGCCATCCGCTGATGAAATCCACCACCCAAACCCTGACCAAGGAGCCCGACGCATGAATGTCATCGACATGGAAGGCGTCAGCCAGCGCTATGGGCACACCACCGTATTGCATGAGTTGAATCTGAGCCTGGCCAAAGGCGAAGTGCTGGGTTTGTTCGGGCACAACGGCGCAGGCAAGACCACGAGCATGAAACTGATGCTCGGTCTGCTGCAGCCCAGCGACGGCCAGGTCCGGGTCTTCGGCCGCTTGCCCAGTGATCCGCAGGTCAGGCGCATGCTGGGCTATTTACCGGAGAACGTGACCTTTTATCCGCAGCTGACTGGCCTGGAAACCCTGCGTCATTTCGCGCGACTCAAAGGAGCAGCGCCCGCTCAGGTGGACGTGCTGCTGGAAGAGGTTGGCTTGACCGGTGCGGCGCATCGACGGGTCAAGACCTACTCCAAAGGCATGCGCCAACGCCTGGGACTGGCGCAAGCCTTGCTCGGCGAACCGCGCCTGTTGCTGCTCGATGAACCGACCGTCGGCCTTGATCCCATTGCCACTCAAGACCTCTATCGGTTGCTTGATCGGCTGCGCAGCCAGGGCAGCAGCATCATTCTCTGTTCCCACGTTCTGCCTGGGGTCGAGGCGCACATCAACCGTGCGGCGATTCTGACCCAGGGGCGTCTGCTGGCGCTGGGCAGTCTGCGCAGCCTGCGCGAGGAAGCCGGGTTGCCGACGCTGATTCGCGCCAACGGGCTCAAGCGTGCCGGGACTTTGCAGCAATCCTGGAACAACGCCGGGTACATCACCCAACGCTGGGGCGTGGAAGGTCTTGAAGTCGCCGCGCTCAATGGCAGCAAGCTTGACCTGTTGCGCCAACTGCTCAATGAAGAGGCGCCGGCCGACGTGGAAATCACCCCGCCGTCCCTGGAAGACATCTACCGCTATTACATGGGCCGGGCCGCTTCGCCCCCCAACGGAGAGATCGTATGAACCCGATCTGGAACATGGCCCGCAAGGAGTTCAGTGACGGCATGCGCAACCGCTGGTTGTTGGCGATCAGCCTGCTGTTCGCACTATTGGCCACCGGCATCGCCTGGCTGGGGGCCGCAGCTTCCGGTCAACTGGGATTTACTTCGGTGCCTGCCACCATCGCCAGTCTGACCAGTCTCGCCACCTTTCTGATGCCACTGATTGCCTTGCTGTTGGCTTATGACGCCATCGTCGGCGAAGACGAAAGCGGCACTTTGCTGCTGTTATTGACCTATCCGCTCGGACGCGGGCACATCCTGCTCGGCAAATTTATTGGCCACGGGTTGATCCTCGCATTGGCGACGCTGATCGGATTCGGCTGCGCAATGTTGGCCATCGCGCTGCTGGTGGAGGACGTTGAACTGAATCTGCTGCTCTGGGCGTTTGGACGATTCATGTTGTCGTCGACGTTACTGGGCTGGGGCTTTCTTGGGCTGGCCTATGCGTTGAGCAGCGTGTCTGCCGAGAAATCCACGGCAGCCGGGCTCGCGTTGGGTGTTTGGTTTTTCTTCGTGCTGGTGTTCGACCTGGCGCTACTGGCATTGCTGGTGCTCAGAGAAGGGCAGTTCAACCCGAAGGTGCTGCCCTGGTTATTGCTGCTCAATCCTGCAGACATCTATCGCTTGATCAACCTCTCCGGTTTCGCCAACGGCACCAATGCCGCAGGCGTGCTGACGCTCGGCAGCGATCTGCCGGTGCCCGGCGCGATGCTCTGGTTGTGCCTGATGCTGTGGGTAGCCGGGCCCTTGGGTTCGGCCTGGCTACTGTTCCGACGCCGAGTGACATGAATTCACACGTTGGTTTTTGGAGTACCTGATGATGAACGCACTTTTTTTGACGACGGCACGTGCGGTAGCGGGCCTGATGGTCTGTGTGCTGCTGGCGGCCTGTGACGAGCCCGCTAAATCCAGTTACAGCGACGCTGCCGTGGCGTTTCATCCCAGTGATGAATGCCATGTCTGCGGCATGATCATCGACGGCTTCCCCGGACCCAAGGGCGAAGTGGTCGAGCGTTCCGGGGTCAAGAAATTCTGTTCCACGGCGGAGATGATCGGTTGGTGGTTGCAGCCGGAAAATCATCATGGTGATGCCAGGCTATATGTTCACGACATGGGCCGCAGTTCGTGGAACGCACCGGCTGATTCCCATCTGATCAATGCCAAGGATGCTTTCTATGTGGTCGGCACCCGACTCAAGGGGGCGATGGGCGTAGTGCTGGCGTCGTTCTCCAGTCAGCAGGCCGCTGAGAAACTTGCTGCCGAGCAAGGTGGCCGTGTGCTGCGGTTCAGTGAGATTGATCAGGCGCTGCTTCAGCAACAACCAACCATGTCGCATGCGACTCACTGATTCTGTGTTTATTTGCTGGTTTTGTTTTTGTGGGGGCTCCCACGGGAGAAATGCGCACATATCCATTGCTGCGGTAACGGCGGCTTTTGGTTGCGCCCTGACGGCGCGTCACTTTCGAAGAGCGCGAAAGTAAGCAAAAGGCTCTTGCCCCACCACTCGGTCCCTCGCTTTGGCTCGGCATGCCCGTACTCCGACATTGATGTGGAGGGTCGCCGCAAAGGGCCATCCCTGACCCAGTGCGGCTAAACCGGCGTCCTGCCGGTTTCCCCAGCCAGAGCGGCGTCGAACTAGTGGGAGCGAGCTTGCTCGCGAAAAATGTATGGGTATCGGTTTTATCCAGACAACACGCGTTATCGTTGACGTCCTTCGCGAGCAAGCTCGCTCCCACAAGGGGAATGCGCACATATCCGTTGCTGCGGTAACGGCGGCTTTTGGTTGCGCCCTGACGGCGCGTCACTTTCGAAGAGCGCGAAAGTAAGCAAAAGGCTCTTGCCCCACCACTCGGTCCCTCGCTTTGGCTCGGCATGCCCGTACTCCGACATTGATTCGGAGGGTCGCCGCAAAGGGCCATCCCTGACCCAGTGCGGCTAAACCGGCGTCCTGCCGGTTTCCCCAGCCAGAGCGGCGTCGAACTAGTGGGAGCGAGCTTGCTCGCGAAAAATGTATGGGCATCGCGTTGCTTCAGCCAGCACGCGTTATGGTTGAAGTCCTTCGCGAGCAAGCTCGCTCCCACAAGGGGAATGCGCACATATCCGTTACCGCAAGAATGGATATGTACTCATACTCAATCAACAAAACCCTGAGCTGCCGTTACGCAGCAACGGATATGCACCCAATCAACAAAACCTAATGCGAAGTCCCCTCCACAAACTCAATCTTATTACCCACGTTGTACTTGCCCGACGGCTTGTTCATCGGAATGCGTTTTATCTCCTCAAGCGTATTGCTGTCATAAACAATCAACGCGCCGTCGGTGGCCCAGATGCTCAGCAGCAGGTAGCGGCCGTCATGCGTGAACTCGACGTGAGCGGCCGTCTTGCCGGGCATTGGTCGCAAGGTATGGGCGATTTCCAGGGTCTGTTTGTCGATCAGGTGAATCGCCTCGTTGTCAGGCCCGAGCATCACGTCGGTCCAGGCATACCGCGAGTTGACGTGACTACGCATGAAGAAACCCGGCCCCAGGGTCGGAATCTCCTTGATCAGTGTCCAGGTCTTCAAGTCGATGATCGAGATCAGGCCCTTACTGATGTTCGGCGTGGCGAACACCCACTGGCCGTTGCGCTTCCAATAGGTCCCGGACCCCAGGTGTGGCATGCCCGGCAGTGGTATGTCAGTGACCACCTTGCCACTGTCGAGATCGATCACCTGACCGCCTTGGGCCTTGCGCGAAGTGGCCAGCAGTTGCTTGTAGTCGGGTGAAAAGGAAAAGTCATCCAGCACGTCCTCGGCCTGGATGCGTCGTGGTTCGAAGTCCGGTGTGCCAGCAGTCGACAGTTCCCAGACTTCCTTCACGTCCTTGAGCGCCACGATGAAACTGTCACGGGGCGGAGCGGTGTAGACCGCGCTGACCCTGGACGCAGTTCCGTCCTGGCCTATCGTAGGGATGGTTTTGACCAGCGACAGATCGCGGGCGTCGAGTACAACAAGGTTGCCGGGTAGATAATTGCCCACCAGCACCCATCGCCCATCCTTGCTCACGGCCAGGTTGCGGGTATTGAGTCCGGCGCGGACCTCGGCGATCAGCTTCAGGTTATGCAGATCGTAGAGGCTGACCCAGCCATCGCGCGAGGCGACGTAGACGAAGCGGCCGTCCGGCGAGAACTTCGGCCCGCCGTGCACCGCAAAGTGCGTAGTGAACCGCGCCAGTACGTCGAAACGATCGCCGTCGAGGACGTCGAGGTGGTGATCGCCGGATTCCACCACCACGAACAGGTTCAGCGGATCGGCGTCGTGCTGCGGTGTACTGGGCAGTGTGCTGATATCGGCGAACATCGCGTGGCTACGGTTGATGTCGTCGTTGTCCCAGGTGGGCAGGGAAGCAGGTGGTTGCTGAAGGTAGTTCGCCAACGCGTCGATCTGTGCCGGGCTGAGCACATTGGCATAGCCGGTCATCTGACTCGCGGGGCGACCTTTCCTGATCACGTTGCGGATTTCATCGGGTTTGATCCGGCTCAGACTCTCGGGCAGCAGCGCCGGCCCCGTGCCGCCAAAACGACTGGCGCCGTGGCAGCTTTGGCAATGCGCCTGGTAGTGCTTGCCGGCCTGTTCAAGCTCCGCGTCGGCGGACGCAATCGCTGCGCCGACCTGGGTTGAACCGAGCCATAACAAAGAAACAAGCACCCGGCGCTTCATAGCACCACCTTGGCACGAGGTTGCAGCGCCGGAACGGGATAAAACCGCGCGGGATGTTCCATCTGTTGTGCGGCGAACAGATTGACCACTTTGCCAATCACCGTCAGCGTCGGCGTGCCGGACGGGCAATCGAGCGCCAGGGTCGGCAGTTGGTGCAGCAAGCCACGGACCACATGCTGGTCGGGTCGGGTACCGTTGCTGATCAGCGCGGCCGGTGTGTCGGCCGGCAGTCCGGCTTCGATCAAGCGCTGGGCGATAATCCCGAGGTTGGATAAACCCATATAAAACACCAGCGTCTGGCTACTGTCGGCCAGGTCGCCCCAGGGCAGTTGCAACTCGCCGTCCTGTTGCAGATGGCCGGTGATGAATCGGCAGGAGTTGACCAGATCCCGGTGGGTCAGCGGGATGCCGGCGTAAGCGCTGCACCCGGATGCCGCGGTAATGCCAGGGACCACCTGGCAGTCGACGTTGCGTTGCAGCAGATACTCCAGTTCCTCGGCGCCGCGACCAAAAATGAACGGGTCGCCACCCTTGAGGCGGACTACGCGCAGCCCTTGGTCGGCGAGGTCGGCGAGCAATTCGTTGATCCGGTCCTGAGGCAGGCTGTGGGAGCCGCTGGCCTTGCCGACGTAATGCCGGGCGCAGGTGAGGGGGATCAATGACAGCAGCTCGGGGCTGATCAGGCGGTCGTAGACCACGGCGTCGGCCTGCATCAACAGGCTCCAGGCGCGCAGGGTCAGCAAGCGAGGATCCCCGGGGCCTGCGCCTACCAGAGCGACTTCGCCCGGTCTGAACGGAGACTCAAGTGTGGCCGGTATAGCAATCGATGGAGACATGGGACGTCCTTGGTGCTTCATCAGGTTGGCCGGCCCCAGCCTTTGGCAGGTGGTTTGCCGGACGGGCTACTCAGTAGGTGACGCAGGCAATGGTCGTTATCGGCGGCTCACCGATTTCGTCATCGCTGAGATGGCAGCCGGGGTCCTGGCCCCAAAGATCGCCCTCGGCCCAGGCTCGCGTGCGCGTATTGCCGTTGCAGATGTGCAACCAGCGACATTGGGCGCAACGGCCGCCGATGGCGCGGGGGTGCTCACGCAGACGCAACAGCAGGGCGTCTGGTTGATCCAGCCACAGCGTGCGAAACGGCGTGTGCCGGACATTGCCCACCGAGTGCTGCCACCAATAGGTGTCGGGGTGCACTTCGCCGGTGTTGTCAATGTTGGCGATGCCGCTGCCCGAGGCATTGCCGCCCCAATCGCGGAGCATCTCTGCCAGGCGCGGGTAATGTTCGGGCAGATGCAGGCCCACCCATTGCAGCAGGAGGATCGCGTCGGCATCGTTGTTACCACTGACAAAATCGCTGTCACGCCCTTGGGCGATGTCTTCCCAGGCTTGTTCGAAGATCAGCGTCATCGCATCGCGGCTCATCTGCTGCCTTGCGTCGAGCTTGCGGCTGCGTTTGCCGCGGCCGCTGTAGTTGAGGTGCGACAGATAGAACTTCTGCACGTCGTACTCGTGCATCAGCGCCAGAAGTTGCGGGAGCTGCTTATGGTTTTCCTGGGTCAGGGTGGTGCGCAGGCCGACACGAATACCGTGTTCGCGACAGAGGCGGATCGCCGCCATGGAACTGGCAAAACTGCCCTGCAGTTGCCGGAAGGCGTCATGGGTGGCTTGCAGTCCATCGATGCTGATCCCGACATAATCGAAATTGGCCGCGCGGATCTGCGCGATGTTCCGCTCGTTGATCAGCGTGCCGTTGGTGGACAGGGCGACAAAGAAACCATTGCTGCGGGCATAGGCGCTGAGCACAAACAGATCGTCGCGCAACAAGGGCTCACCGCCGGAAAGGATCAGGACTTTTACGCCCGCGTCATGCAGGTCGTCGATCACGCCGAGTGCGGCGGGCGTGTCCAGTTCGTCGCGAAAGACACTGTCGGCGGAAGTGGCGTAGCAGTGTTTGCAGGTCAGGTTGCAGCGTCTGAGCAGGTTCCAGATCACCACCGGCGGTCGGTTGCTGCCCGGTGGACTGGTTTTGGGGGCGGGCGCCTGGCCGGCCAGTGCTCGCAGGTATTGGCTGATCCTCAACATGCAACTCTCCTTGAAGCGGTGCGTATTCAGCGCGCAGCAGGGGGCAGGCGCAGACCGGTTTTTTTCAGGATGCGACTGCTCACCAGCATTTCGTCGGCGGCACAGGCATCGCCCAGCAGATAGCGCAGGTGTTCGCGGTAGCTGTCGATTTCCTCCCGGCTGCGCCCATGGACCATGGCAAACAGGTTGTAGCGCCAGGCGGTTCGGCGCGGACGTCGATAACAGTGGCTGACAAAAGGCTGCGCCCCGATCAGCGCGCCGAGGCGCGGCATGTCCGCGTCGCACACATCCCAGACCGTCATGCCGTTATGGCGATAGCCCAGGCGATAGTGATTGGGAACGGCGGCGATACGCCGGATCGCGCCCTCAGCCTGTAATCGCTTGAGTAAATCCAGAGTGGATTCGACGCTGATCTGCAACTGTTCGGCGAGCCAGGCCCATGGATCGTCCAGCAGCGGCAAGCCGTCCTGGGTCAGCTCGATCAGCCGATGGGCCAGGGTATCTTCAGACCGGGAGATATAAACCGACATGGAAGGTCTCCTCTTTGGGCAGATTAAGCAGCGGCAGGCCGGTCAGGGTTTCAATACGCTGCAGGGTCTCGGCGATGCCTTGTTCGCTCGCGCAGCCGAGCACGAACCACATGTTCCAGGTGTGTTCGCGGCGGTAGTTGTGCGCCACTTCAGGCATGGCGTGCAGTTGCTCGGCGACCTCCTCGAAACGCTCTGGCGGCACCGCCAGTGCCGCGAGGGTGAAGGCGCCGCCCAGCCGTTCGATGTCGAACATCGGGCCAAAACGCGTGAGTACTCCGTCACTGAGCAGCTCATGCAGGCGGTCGAGCAATTCAGTGCTGCTGCTGTTCAGCTCGCTGGCCAATGCCTGCCAAGGGTGGCGTACCAGCGGCAGGCCCAGTTGCAGGCGGTTGATCAACCGACGGTCCAGGTCATCCATGCTGCGATCCGCCTGTTGCAGCGGCGGCAAAGCGTCCGCCGCACTGTTTGAACGCCTGGGTGCTGAACAACAGTTGATGAGGCAGATCGCTTAGCAAGTGCGCTTCCAGCAACGCCTGAATCTGTGCCTCGACCCGATCACGCTGGCGCCCGTGCACCATGCAGAACAGGTTGTAGCGCCACTGCGGCAAACGCCGTGGCCGTTGGTAGCAGAGGGTCACGCCGGGTGCTCGCCCGAGGCGCTGACCGACCTCGTCGATCAGCGCGTCTGGAACATCCAGGACCAACATCGCATTGGCCGTAAAGCCCAGTGCGCGATGGTTGAGCACCAGCCCGACCCGGCGAAACATCCCTTGCTCATGCCACTGGCGCATCTGCGCCAATACCTGGTCTTCGTCAGTGTTTATCCGTTCGGCGAGGGCTTGATAGGGGCGTGAGACCCTCGGTAATCCGCCTTCCAGGTGCCGACGCAGCGCCAACGCCTGTTCAGTGCTCAGTTCAGGTTTCATGGGGTTCTCCCAAGGCAAAACCCAGGTCGATGCGGTAGGCCGTCAACATGGGCAAGTCCAGTGGCGTGAGGCCGATGTCTTGCTCAAGCGCGTCGAGGACCCGTTCGAGGTGTTGGCGATCAGGACCGGTCAGCACAAACCACAGGTTGTAGAAATGCTCGCGTGCGTAGTTGTGGTTGACCTCGGGGTATTGGCTGACGCGTGCAGCGACCTGTTGCAGGCGTTCGGCGGGTACGGCGAACGCGGCCAGGGTGCTGGCCCCGGCCCGGCTGTGCTCGAACACCGGGCCAACCCGCGACAAGGCCCCCGCCAGTTCCAGGCGTTGCAGGCAGGCCATCACTTGCGGCTCGCTGCAACCCAGGACGTTGGCCATTTCGCGATAGGGTTCCGGGCACAGCGGCATGCCGTGCTGGAAACGGTCGATCAGTTGGCGGCTGAGCGGGTCGAGGTTCATTTCAATAACCCATTTTTTGCGCGCGACTGCTGAAGAAGATGCCGCTCGGCGCGATGGCGGGAAGGGTGCTTAGCTGCTTGAGGCTGTACGGATCCCAGACTTGAACCTCATCGCCGTCGCGCAACGACAGCCATAACTGGTCGCCACGGGCGGTAAATTCCATGTGCAGCACCGCTGGCCCCGGTCGGAAGTCGGCGACCACTGCGTGGGTTTCGGTATCGATGACCTGAACCCGATCGTTGTCCGGGTAGGCGAAATTGACCCACAGCTGCCGACCGTCCGGCCGCGACGTGACGAACACCGGTTGGCCGGCGACCGGAATGACAGCAGTCTGCTGCCAGCTGCGCGAATCCATCACCAGCACCTGATGACGACCCACAGCGGGTACGAAGGCCTGGTTGTCGGCTACGGCCCAGCCCTCCAGATGCGGCATCTTGTAGACCGGTAGTTTCTCCTGGCCGCGTCCGTAGTCACCGAGCACGCGGTGTACGCCGCGCTCGGGATGCCAAAGATCGAGTTGCGCCATGCCGTCTTCACCGAACAGCCCGGCCATGTAATAGCGGCCATCAGGTGTAATCAGGGCGTCGTAGGGTTGCTCGCCAATGTTGAGGAAGCGGCTGATCTGCGGGGTGCGGCCCTGGCTGAAATCAGCGGTCCAGATCTCGCCGGTATCGAACAGGCTGAACACAAAACGTTGTCCGGGTGCATCGACCAGGCCGACGACCCGTGAGCGCTTGCTGCCATCGGCCAGCGGCGTGGCAGGAATATCAGCGACTTGCTCCAGAGTCTGCGCATCGAAAACCTTGACCCCGCCGGGCACGTAATTGGACACGGCGATCAGTTTTCCGTCCTGACTGATGGCGCCACCGATGCTGTTGCCGCCCTGGATCACCCGTTGGTCAATGTGTCGGGTCAGCAAGTCGATCTTGCTCAGCCCGCCGTCGCGGCCGAACACATAGGCATACCGCTGGTCCCGAGAGAACACCACCGAGGCATGGGACAGATCGCCCAACCCCTCGATTCGGGCCAGCGCGCTGCGGGTGTCGCTTTCGATGATTTGCAGGCTGCCGGTGGTGCGTTCCACCACCACGCCCAGATCGCCGGTGCCACGTAAAGGTGGCTGAACACACGCGGACAACAACAGCCCGGTCGCCGCTGACAGCAGGATTGAACGGATCATGGTGCGGGATATCCCTGGAGAAGAAGATCGACCAGCCAACGGATGTCGTCTGGGCCGAGCAGCGGCGCCCATCCGGGCATGGCGGTGCCGGGCCGCCCGTGGGTGACGGTGGCAATCAGGCTGTCCCGGGACTTGCCCGCCAGCGCTGCGCGGGTCAGCTCGGGACCCAGCCCGCCAGTCATGTGCAGCCCATGGCAGGCGCCGCAGTCCTGGCTCAGCAGGTGTTCGAGTTGCGCCTGACGCTGAGCGCCAGGCGCCGCAACCGTGGTTGCGCAAATGAGGAGGAGGGCCGCCAGAATCACCGCGCGTCGAAACACCATCGTGACGCCCTCCAGTGGACTATTTAAGTGTGAGTACCCAAGCGGCGAGGATTTTTGCTTCGTCGTCAGTCACCGGGTTTGCCGGCATCGGCATCGGGCCCCAATTGCCTTGCGTACCGTTCTTGATGTGACCTGCAAGGGTGTCCACGGCCCCGGCCACACCTGCATTCTTGGCCGCAACGTCCTTGAGCGCCGGGCCCACCAGTTTGGTGTCGATGGAGTGGCAGGCTGCGCAGGGCTTGCTCTTGAACAGCTCAAGCGCGTCTTGGGCCATGGCCGGTTGCGCACTTAGCGCAGCGGTCATGACGAACAGTGACAACAGAGTATTTTTCATGATGTTTCCTTACCTTGACGGAGCTCAATAGATGTCGTGTTGGGTGTTGTAGACGTTGAATTTGCCAGTGGGCGTGATCAGGCGTTTGTCCTTTATCACTGATTTGAGCTTCAGCGTTTTGTCGTCGATCACCACCAGCGCTGACTCATCCGCCTGGCCGCTCCACACGGAGAACCAGACTTCATCGCCGGCCTTGTTGTATTCCGGTTGCACGACGCGCATGGCCCCTTGCTTGATGCCTGCGTACTCGGCGATGGGCAGCACGGTGTAGCCGGCGTCGAGTTTGTCGATGTTGAACACCGCCACCGACTGACTGAGTTTTGCGTCCGGGTTTAGCGTGGTATCGACATACAGATGGCGGGAGTTGGGGTGGGTTTTGATAAACAGCGATCCGCCGCCCTGACCCTTGATCGAAGTGACCTGTTTCCAGGCGTATTGCGGGTGTTTCACCGGATCGGTGCCGATCAGCGAGATGCCGTCATCGCCCAGGTGGCTGGTGGCCCAGACCGGACCGTAAAGCGGATGACTGAAGTTGGCGCCACGACCCGGATGTGGGGTTTTTCCGACGTCGACCAGCGCGGTCAGCTTGCGCTCCTTGGAGTCGATCACGGCGACCTTGTTGGAGTTGTTGGCGGCGGTCATGAAGTAGCGGTGCGTGCTGTCCCATCCCCCGTCATGCAGGAACGGTGCGGCGTCGATGTAGGTGACGGTGAGGTTTTTGATGTCCTGGTAGTTGACCAGCATGACCTTGCCGGTTTCCTTGACGTTGACGATGAACTCCGGCCATTCGTGGGAGGCGATGATCGCCGCGACTCGCGGCTCAGGGTGATATTCCTGCTTGTCGACGGTCATGCCGCGCGTCGAGACGATCTGTTTCGGCTCCAGGGTTTCGCCATCCATGATGGTGAACTGCGGCGGCCAATAGGAGCCGGCAATGGTGTACTTGTCTTCGTAACCCTTGAACTTGGACGTCTCCACCGAGCGTGCTTCGATGCCCACTTTGACTTCGGCTACCTTGGTCGGCTCCAGCGGCCACAGGTCGATCATGTCAATCCGCGCGTCCCGGCCAATCACCAGCAAGTAGCGGCCCGAAGCGGAGATGCGTGAAATATGCACCGCGTACCCGGTCTCGATCAGCTTGACGATCTTCTTGCTGTCACCGTCGATCAGGGCAATCTTGCCGTCATCGCGCAAGGTCACCGAAAACAGGTTGGGCAGATTGAGTTTACTCAGTTGCTTCTTCGGCCGATCCTCGGGTTTGACCAGTACTTTCCAGGTCTTCAGCGTCTCGGCCATGCCCCATTCCGGTGGCGTCGGCGGCGTGTGCTGAATGAACTTGGCCATGACCGTGATCTGGTCTTTGGTCAGGGCGTTGGAGGTCCCCCAATTCGGCATGCCCGCTGGCGAACCATAGGTAATCAGCGCCTCCAGGTACGCCTGGCCGCGGGACTGGGTGATGTCCGGTGTCAGCGGCTTGCCGGTGGCGCCTTTACGCAGGACGCCATGACAACCGGCACAACGCTGGAAGTAGATTTCCTTGGACGAATCGAACTCGGCCTGGCTCATGTCGGGCGCGCCAGCGGTTTTGACCATGGGCGGGTTCGTCGCAGGGACGGCGGGCTCTTCGGCACTGGCCGCATGAGACACCGCAAAGGCCAACGTCGAACACAGCGTGGCGACAGTCAGAGCAAACGTTTTTCTATTGCTGATCAGCATTCCATTTCTCCTCAGGCAAGACCTTTGCGATGTGCTGAAAGGACAGCGCAGTACGCAGGTTCTTAGTGCGCTGCAAGGCTATGCCCGAGCACACCAATGCTCGCTTGACGGCGATCAAGTTTGCCGGTCACGTCCCTTGCCAGGTTGTCGCAGGGGCCCGTAGCGTGTGCCTCGAACCCGCTTCTGAAACAGGAAAACCATGGACCGTAGCCCGTCTTGCGAACACAAGGTCGAACCCTTCTACCAACCGCTGAACAATGAGGAGGTGCTGTTCGAGCAGGCCTGGCGCCATGGCATGCCGGTATTGATCAAAGGCCCGACCGGGTGCGGCAAGACCCGTTTCGTCCAGCACATGGCCCATCGGCTGAAACTGCCGCTGTACACCGTGGCGTGCCACGATGATCTGAGCGCTGCCGACCTGATCGGTCGCCACCTGATTGGCGCCCAGGGCACCTGGTGGCAGGACGGACCGCTGACCCGCGCGGTGCGCGAAGGCGGGATTTGCTACCTCGACGAAGTGGTGGAAGCGCGCCAGGACACCGTGGTGGTGCTGCATCCACTGGCTGATGATCGTCGCGAGCTGTTTCTGGAACGCACCGGCGAGGTGCTGCAGGCACCGCCTTCTTTCATGCTGGTGGTGTCCTACAACCCCGGTTACCAGAATCTGCTCAAAGGCATGAAACCCAGCACCCGGCAGCGTTTTGTGGCGATGCGTTTCGGCTATCCGCCAGCGCCCGATGAAGAGCGCATTGTCGCTCGCGAGGCCCAGGTCGACAGCGCGCTGGCGGCGCAAGTGGTCAGGCTGGGGCAGGCCCTGCGTCGACTTGATCAGCATGATCTGGAGGAAGTCGCCTCGACCCGGCTGCTGATTTTCACGGCGCGCATGATCCGCTCCGGCATGAGCCCGCGCGAGGCGTGCATGGCCTGCCTGGCCGAACCGTTGAGCGATGATCCGCTGACTGTCGCTGCGCTGATGGACGTGGTTGATGTCCATTTCGGCTGAAGCCCGCGGTCCCCGTGGCCACCTGCCGGGCGACCTGGCGATGTGGTTTTTCATTCTGGCCGAGCTTTCGGTGTTCGCGATTTTGATTCTGGTGTTCGCCGTGACGCAGGTGCTAAAGCCGCAGCTGTTCAGCGAGAGCCGTCTGTTGCTCAATACCTCCACCGGTTTGGCGATGACCCTGAGCCTGGTCACTGCGGGGTTGTTCGCCGCGCTGGCGCAGGAACAAGTCAGGTGCTCGAGGCCTCGCGGCGGCATGGTCTTTCTGCTGGTGGCGCTGCTCGCCGCAAGTGTCTACGTGGTGCTGAAAGTCACGGAATACCGGCACTTGCTGGCCTCGGGGCTGGGCATGGAGCACAACACGTTTTTCACCCTTTACTGGATCCTCACCGGTTTCCATTTTCTTCACGTACTGCTCGGTATGTTCATCCTCGGCTGGCTGGCCGAGCGTTGTCGTCGTGGCTTGTATGGCGCCAATAACCGCAGCGGATTTGAATCCGGAGTGCTGTATTGGCACATGGTCGATCTGATCTGGGTCGTGCTTTTTCCGCTGGTCTACGTTCTGAATTGACGGAGGTGTCATGTCAGCTTCCAGGGTGTTGCTCGCCTGCTGGGCGGCGTTGGCCGCGTTGAGCGTCTGCACGGTGCTGCTGGCGCAGCTGGGCGCGACGTGGCTGGTGTCGCTTGCCATTTTGTCGGTGGCAGTTGGCAAGGCCTGGCTGATCACCGAGGGCTTCATGGAACTGCGCCGCGCGCCGCGCCTCTGGCGTCGATTGATGCTGAGCTGGGCGCTGGTGTTGGCGGTGCTTGTGGGGCTGACGCTGGTGTTGGTCCGCTGAAGGATACCGGGCAGTAAGACAGCGCAACTCCGCCTGTGGGAGCGAGCTTGCTCCCACATTCGATCTGCGTTGTCGGCAATACCCGAGCAAAACCATCTGACTTTCTTGATCGCCATCAAGCAGATTTCCACCCTTCGCTTCCTATCATGGACGGGTCAAGTAAAGAGGAAGCGACCATGTCAGAGACCTTCACCAAAGGCATGGCCAGGAATATTTATTTTGGGGGAAGCATCTTCTTCTTCCTGATATTCCTGGCCTTGACCTACCACACGGAACAAACCTTCCCGGAACGCAGTAATGAGGCGCTTTTAACCGAATCAGTGATACGCGGCAAAACGGTCTGGGAGCAGAACAACTGCATCGGCTGCCACACGCTGCTGGGCGAGGGCGCCTACTTCGCGCCAGAGCTGGGCAACGTGTACCAGCGTCGCGGCGGAGAGGAGGGCTTCAAACCGTTTCTGCATGCCTGGATGAAAATGCAGCCGCTGGGTGTACCAGGTCGGCGGGCGATGCCGCAATTCAATTTGAGTGAGCAGGAGGTGAATGACATCGCCGAGTTCCTCAAATGGAGTTCGAAAATCAACACCAATGGCTGGCCGCCAAACAAGGAGGGCTGAGTGATGAGCATGGCTAATCCGCATCTGAAATTCGCCTCGCAAGCCGTAGCCAAACCTTACTTCGTGTTTGCCCTGATCCTGTTCCTCGGTCAGGTGCTGTTCGGTTTGATCATGGGGCTGCAGTACGTGATCGGTGACTTTCTGTTCCCGATCATTCCTTTCAACGTGGCGCGGATGGTACACACCAACCTGCTGATCGTCTGGCTGCTGTTCGGTTTCATGGGCGCCGCCTACTACCTGATCCCGGAAGAGGCCGATCGCGAGCTGCACAGTCCAAAACTGGCGATCATCCTGTTCTGGGTATTCGCCGCCGCTGGCGTGTTGACCATCCTCGGCTATCTGCTGGTGCCTTACGCCGGTCTGGCCAGGCTGACCCACAACGAGTTGCTGCCGACCATGGGCCGGGAGTTCCTCGAGCAACCGACGATTACCAAAATGGGCATTGTCGTGGTGTGCCTGGGGTTTCTCTACAACATCGGCATGACCCTGCTCAAAGGGCGCAAGACCACCGTCAGCATGGTGATGATGACCGGGCTGATTGGTCTGGCCGTGTTCTTCCTGTTTTCCTTCTACAACCCCGGCAACCTCGCCCGCGACAAGTTCTACTGGTGGTGGGTGGTGCATCTTTGGGTGGAGGGCGTGTGGGAACTGATCATGGGCGCGATGCTGGCCTTCGTGCTGATCAAGATCACCGGTGTAGACCGGGAGGTCGTGGAGAAATGGCTCTACGTGATTATCGCCATGGCGCTGATCACCGGGATCATCGGCACCGGTCACCACTTCTTCTGGATTGGTGCGCCCGAGGTCTGGTTGTGGGTCGGGTCGATTTTCTCCGCCATGGAACCGCTGCCCTTCCTGGCGATGGTGATATTCGCCTTCAGCACCGTGAAGAACCGTCGGCGGCAACACCCGAACCGCGCGGCAACGCTGTGGGCCAAGGGCACTACGGTGACGGCCTTCTTCGGTGCCGGCGTCTGGGGTTTTCTGCACACCCTTGCCCCTGTCAACTTCTATACCCACGGTTCGCAACTGACGGCAGCGCACGGACACCTGGCGTTCTACGGGGCTTACGCGATGATCGTCATGACCCTGATCAGCTATGCCATGCCGCGCTTGCGTGGATTGGGTGAAGCCGGCGACGAGCGCTCGCAGGCGCTGGAGATCCGTGGTTTCTGGTTGATGACCCTGTCGATGGTGATGATCACGCTGTTCCTGACCGCTGCCGGGGTCGTGCAGGTCTACCTGCAACGCTGGCAGGCCGACGGGATCGCCTTGCCGTTCATGGCCACGGTCGAACACCTGCAGGTGCTGTTCTGGGCGCGGCTGGTCGCGGGCATCGGCTTCCTCGCCGGGCTGCTCTGCTACTTGTTCAGCTTCAGACAGCGGGGGCGCGCAGCGTTGCGTGACCCGGCAGTGGTGGTGCCTTCATGAGCCGGGATAACGGCTAGAAAAGGTCGGCCCGGCTGAGACAGCGGGCCGTTTTTTATTTCAGGAAGGACATGGAAAATGGCCTTTACCGTCGAACTGGAAGAGTGGGTAGGCAGCGTCTGGCATCGCTTCATCACCCGGCGCGCCAGCCCGGATTTCCCCGACGCACGCGTCGAGCTGGTCAATCAGCAACGCCCGCTGGCGCTGTTGTTTCGCGCCATGGGCGGTGCCAGTGGCATCGGTGTGGAAGCGGCCAGCGACCGCGATCTGCTGCTGCGGCGCAACGTATTGCAACAGATCGCCGGCACCTGCAAACAAGTGCCGTTGGCGTGGTGTGACGAGAACAACCTGCGGCTGCCGTCGAGCCTCGCGGTGTTTCCTGAAGCCGCATTGAACGAGGAACTCTATCGCTGGCTCGCCTTGCTGGCGGCGCAGGCCGGACAGATGCGCCACTGGGGGCGGGATAACCAACGCTGGACCCAGATGCTGTTGCGGCGTTATCCCGCGTTGCGTGCGCGCTATACCCGGTTGGTCGATGCCCACCTGCAATTGCGCCCGGATCCGGCAACGCTGAACCGCAGCGAAGCGGCACTGGAACGCGCGTTATGCCAGGCGCTGCGCGAGCCGGGCAGCGTCGAGCATTTTCCGCGCAGTGAACGGGCCGCCTGGCCGCTGCCGTTATGGCTGTACCCACCGCAACATCTCGCCAGCCCGCTGGCTGCCGATCTGGGCGATGAGTCCGAAGAGTTTCTGACGACCCCTCCCGGCGAGCAGCAGGGCGGGCGCAAACGCGCCACGCGCATCGATGACAGCTCCCGGGATGGCGGCCTGTTGGTGATACGACTGGAGAATCTGTTCAGCTGGACCGAGCATGTGGACCTGGATCGCTGGGCGGACGACAGTGAAGACCCGGACGCCGCCAGGGTCGCCGACGACCTGGATGAACTGACCCTGTCGCGCACGCGCCTGCGCAAGGGTGGAGGTCTGAAGCTGCACCTGGATCTGCCGCCCGCCGATGTTGACGATATTCCCTTGGGCGAGGGCATCAAGTTGCCGGAGTGGGACTATCGCAAACAGCAGATGCAGGACGCCTTCGTCAATCTGCAGATGATGGTGCCCCGTGACTGTGAGGCGCAGCCGCTGCCGTCACGCTTGAAGGCTTCGGCTCACCGTCTGCGGCGTCAGTTCGAGCACCTGCGCAATGACCGTCAGTGGTTACGCCAGCAACCGCAGGGTTCGGAACTGGACATGCAGGCCTGGCTGGATTTTCACGTAGAACGCGAGCACGGGCAGTGCGCCGAACGCGGTCTGTTCATGGAGCAACGCCAGACCCGCCGCGACCTGGCGTGCCTGTTGCTGGCCGATGTGTCGATGTCCACCGATGCACACCTCAACGATGAGCATCGCGTCATCGACGTCATCCGCGACAGCCTGCTGCTGTTCGGCGAAACCCTGTCGGGGCTGGGCGATGACTTCGCGCTGTACGGGTTTTCCTCGTTGCGGCGCCAGCAGGTTCGCATGCAGGAACTCAAGTCATTCACCCAGCGTTATGACGACAACACCCGAGGTCGTATTCAAGGGCTCAAGCCGGGTTATTACACGCGCATGGGCGCCGCGATTCGCCAGGCCACGCAGTTGCTGGGCGGCAGCAAGCGGCGCAGCAAACTGTTGTTGCTGCTGACCGACGGCAAACCCAATGACCTGGATTTGTATGAGGGACGCTACGGGGTTGAAGACACTCGCCAAGCGGTAATGGAGGCGCGGCGCCAAGGGCTGACGCCGTTCTGTATCACCATCGATCGTGAGGCGGGGGATTATCTGCCGTACATGTTCGGCGCCAATGGCTACACCTTGATCCGCCAGCCTGAGCAACTGCCGCTGCGGCTGCCGCAGTTGTATCGCCAGCTGACCCAGCCGTGAGCCTGGACTTGCACGCGCAGCATCAACTGATGCTGCGCGGCAGCCAGAAAAACATCACCACACAAAAGATCGTCAAACCGATGCAGAACCACTTGAACCGGCGCAGTCGACGCGCTGCGGCCTGTTCGGCCAACGCGGGCAGGGGCATGCCGCATTGGCGGCACTCGGTCTCCTTTGGTGGATTGGCGCGTTGGCAGTACAGGCAGACCGGCATGGCACTCACTCGAACTGTTCCAGGCGCAGACGATCAAGAATCGCGATCTGGCGACCGTCCTGAGTAATGATCTTTTCATCGATCAGGCGCCGAATGATCCGCGAAAACGTTTCTGGCTGGATCGACAGATGCCCGGCAATCAACTGTTTGGCCATCGGCAGCTCGAATTGGCTCTGAACCGGTTGCGCGCGCACCAGTTGCGTCAGCAGGTAACGCACGACCCGGTGGGTGGCGTTTTTCAGGGACAGGGTTTCGATTTCATTGACCCGTTGGTGCAAGCGAACGCAGAGCTTGCCGAGCAGCGCGAAAGTCAGCCGGCTGTTGCTTTGCAGCAGGCGCATGTAAGTGCTGTTGGATAACCGGTAGAGCTGAGTGGGACAGACCGCCTCGGCCGAGGCCACATAGTTGGGCGTGTCCATCAGCATCATTGCTTCGGCGAAGGTGTGCCGTTCGCCGATGACTTCAAACACCTTTTCCTGTCCATCGGGGGTCAGACGGTAGATTTTTACCGCCCCGGCGATCACGAAATAGAACGAGTCAGCCGGCTCGCCCTGACGGAACAGCGGTTCGCCTTTATCGATGCTCAGCAGTTGGCTGGCACTCATCAATTCATCCAGTTGTTCTTCGTTCAACGGCTCGAACAAATGATGACTGCGCAGAATCTGGTGGTGGACGCGATGTAACACCATGGGAATTCATCCTGAAGGTTGAGAAAAGGGTGGCTATCCAGTCAGACGAGACCCAGAGAGAGACTGCTGGCCAGGGCCAGGACTGAGGTCAACACCACAAACCAGGCCAGGGGCTGGATGACTTTTTTCATGACGACTCCGGGTAATCGAGCAGGATCAAGGTTTCTATAAGGTTGCCCATGCTCAGCAAGACGCGGGCCATGCGCTCAAGCCCCTGTTTAGGGGTGGAGGTAAAGGTGAGAGGTTAAAAAGACCATCATTTAAGGGTCTTTATGACCATTGATGAGTCATTAAGACCTTGGGTTGGCTGCTGCTCCGACCCTGAAAGCCCATCACGGCGCGGATTCGCTTTGGGGGCACGGCCCTTGCACTCTTGATTTGCGACAACGACGTTTGATCCGCGTTACCCGATGATCAAACCCGGTATTTTCCTCGACGCTTGCAGCTCAGTGTCAGGTTGGCAACAAGGTAGAGGAGTGGCTTTATGCAAGTGCTTGAGCGCAGTAAAGCGATGGCGATCCCGCCGCTGTTACGGTTGGCCTTCCGGCCATTTTTCCTCGCTGGCTGCCTGTTGGCGGTGCTGGCCATCCCGCTATGGCTGGCCGCGTTCGGCGGTGCGATTGCCGACTGGCAACCGGCAGGTGGCTGGCTGGGCTGGCATCGGCATGAGTTGTTGTTCGGCTTCGGCCTGGCGATCATTGCTGGCTTTCTGCTGACCGCCGTGCAGACCTGGACGGGTCGTCCAGGTATCAGCGGGACACCGCTGGCAGCGCTGGCGCTGCTGTGGTTGTGCGCGCGGGTAGCCTGGCTGGTCAACGCGCCATGGCCATTGCTCGCGGTGCTGGAGTTGGTATTCCCGCTGGCTGTGGCGTTGCTCATGGGCTTCACCCTGTGGAAGGTGCGCCAGAAACGTAACTATCCGATTGTGATGGTGTTGCTGCTGTTGTCGGCGGCTGACGGTCTGTCCCTATACGGGCTGGTCGAAGGTCATGAAGGCTGGCAGCGCCAGGGCGTGCTGACCGGGATCTGGCTGGTGGCGGCGATGATGGGGTTGATCGGCGGGCGGGTCATTCCGTTTTTCACCCAGCGCGGCCTCGGCCGGGTCGAGGGGGTTGTCGCGTGGCCCTGGCTGGATCGGCTGCTGCTGGCGGGCTCTGCGCTGCTGGCCCTGTTATATGCCGCAGGACCTGCGCTCACGCCCACTATCTGGGTGGGTCTGTTGTTCGCGGTGGTAGCAACTGGGCATCTGGTGCGCCTGGTGCGCTGGCATGATCGGGCACTTTGGCGCGCGCCCTTGTTGTGGTCGTTGCACCTGGCTTATGGCTGGTTGGCTGTGGCGTGCCTGGGCATGGCGTTGTGGCATTTTGGCGTGGCGTTCAATCCGAGTCTGGCGGTGCATTGCCTGACGATTGGTGCGATAGGCGGCTTGGTGTTGGCAATGATCGCGCGGGTGACGTTGGGCCATACCGGTCGCGCGCTGGAGCCGCCGTCGGGCATGACCCTGGCGTTCATCCTGCTCAACCTGGCGTGTCTGAGCCGCGTCGTGCTGATCCTGTTTTTCCCCTTGCCGGCGTTATGGTTGGCCGGTGTGTGCTGGACGCTGGCGTTTGCCCTGTACGCATGGCGTTATGGACCGATGTTGTTGCGGACCCGCGTTGACGGTCATCCGGGATGAGTCAGCGAACCTGAGGAGGTTGCCAGTGATGTATCCCTTTCTCCTGGTGACACACCTGCTGGCAGCGATTGCCTTCATTGGCACGCTGTTTTTCGAGGTGGTGATCTGGCATCGAGCCCGCCAGCAACTGACGGATACGGCACAGACCACGGCGGATCAGGCAATTGCAGTGCGCTCGCGCAAGGTACTGCATGGCGTGGTGCTGCTGTTGTATGGCGCTGGTATCAGTCTGGCGTGGCAACACCGGGGCGCGTTAAGTCAGCCGCTGGCCAGCAGTTTTGGCACGTTGCTGAGCCTGAAAATCGTGTTGGCCTTGAGCATCATTGGTCATTACGTGTTGCTGGCCTATTGGTTGACCCACGCGCGACTCACCACCACCTGTGCCAGCTGGATTCGCCGCAGCATCCTCGGGCACATGGTGTTGATCGTGATGCTCGCCAAGGCCATGTTCTATTGGCAGCCTTGAGCGCGCAGACAAAAAACCGCGTCAACCGGTGTGCTGACGCGGGTCTGGTGTGAGCGGCAATCGTTCAATGGCGAAGGTTCAGGGCGTTGACGAACAGCACGTTGTTTTCCAGGTGGATGTGTTGCGTCAGGTCATCGCGAAACTCCAGCAGCCCGCGATACAAGGCCCGCCAGGTGTTACAGGCATCGACCGGCGGGGTGATGTTGTCGGTCAGTGCCAACAGTTTCTCCAGGGTTTGACCGTGTTGATCATGTTCGAAGCGCATGACCTGGATCGGCGGCGCGGCCTGGGGGCCAAAACCCTGTTGCAGCATCGGGAAGAGCACTTGTTCCTCCTTGAGCATGTGGCCTTCGAGTTCTTGTTGCAGGTCGGTCAGCAGATCGGCGAGTCCGTTGGGGCAAGTACTGCGGGCACCGTGGACATGTTCGACACGCCGGGCCAGACGGATCAGTTCCGGCAATTGCTCGCGGTGGCGGGCGTGGTAACGGGTCAGGAGGTGGGCGATCAGCAGTTCTGACGGTTCGTTGCGCCAGTCGTGCTGGGTTTCGCCAGCGCCTTGCAACATGTTCAGGGCGTCGGCAATCAGTGCCGGGTCGAGGTCTTTGCCCAGCGCCGCTTCACGCAGGCTCTTATGCCCGCCGCAACAGAAGTCCAGTTTGAGGGAGTGAAAGATCCGGGTGGCACCGGGAATGTCGCAGGCCAGTTGGCCAAGGCTTTGTTCCAGCAGGGTCTGGGTCATCGGGAGTTCCTTGATTTGGATTTCAACGGTTCTCCAGGCTCATTGCATCCGCCGTGCCATTTTTTAACCGTTTGATAACCATCAATTAATTCCTGGTTGTGGTGATAGCCACCCTGATTTTCCAAGGTCAATCCAACCCAAGAAGGTATTTACTACCATGCTCCGTGAAAGCCTCGCGGCCGACCTGATCGTCGAGTTGCCCAATGCCGTGCGGTTACAACGACTGGTCCAGACCCTGCGCGAATACTTCAACAGTGGCGCCGTGGGATTGCTGCGTCTGGATGGCGACAGCCTCAGGCCGGTCGCGACGGTGGGGCTGGTGCACGAGGCGCTCGGGCGCCGGTTTGTCATCGCTCAGCATCCTCGACTGGCGGCGATCATGGCCTCGCGTGAACCCACCTGGTTCGAGCCCGACAGTCGCCTGCCCGACCCCTATGACGGCTTGCTCGACCATCATGTCGGCGAGCCGTTGCCGGTGCATGACTGCATGGGTGTGAGCCTGTATGTGGAAGGCCGGATCTGGGGCGCGATCACCCTCGATGCGCTGCAGGCCGGAACCTTCAACAGCCGTGCCCATGAGGAGCTCAAGCGGTGTACCTTGCAGATCGAAGCCGCCGTGCGCGTCACCCGACTTGAGCAGGAAAATCGTAGTTTGCGCCTGTCCCGCAGCGATCTTCAGGATCTGCGCATGCCTGTGGATGACGGCGAAATCCTCGGCCGCAGCGAGGTTCTGCACCAGTTGCTCAATGAGCTGGACGTATTGGCCGATTCCGATCTGCCGGTTCTGCTTTTAGGCGAGACCGGCGTCGGTAAGGAGTTGTTTGCCCGACGCCTGCATCGCCTTTCGCGGCGCAGTCACAAGCCGCTGATACAAGTCAACTGCGCAGCCTTGCCGGAATCCCTGGCCGAGAGCGAGTTGTTCGGCCATGTCAAAGGCGCTTTTTCCGGCGCCACCCATGACCGTGCCGGGCGTTTCGATGCCGCCAACGGTGGAACGTTGTTTCTCGACGAAGTGGGCGAGTTGCCGCTCGGCGTTCAAGCGAAGTTGCTGCGCACCCTGCAAAACGGCGAAATTCAGCGCCTGGGGGCGGACAAACCCTTGCATGTCGATGTGCGAATCATTGCCGCCACCAACCGCAATCTACCCGACAGTATCCGCGATGGCCTGTTCCGCGCCGACCTGTATCACCGCCTCTCCGTGTATCCAGTGCCCATCCCGGCGCTGCGCGAGCGTGGCCACGATGTGTTGATGCTGGCCGGGCATTTCCTTGAGCTCAACCGGGCTCGGCTCGGCCTGCGTGGTTTGCGCTTGTCACCCACAGCCGAGCGGGCCTTGTTGGCGTACCGCTGGCCGGGCAATGTGCGCGAGCTGGAGCATGTGATCAGCCGCGCTGCGTTGAAGCAGCTCAGTCGCGGAACCAATCGCACGCAGATCATGACGCTGGAACCCGCCATGCTCGACCTCGACAATACGCTGAGAGCATCGGGGGCGGCGGTCGAGCCGCCGCTGGAGGACGCGTCGGATGTGCCGTTCCAGGCCTTGAGCGCCGTCGTCGATGACTGTCAGCGCCAGCAGATTCTCCAGGCCCTGAGTCTGTGCAGAAACAACTGGGCCGGTGCTGCGCGGTTGCTGGATGTCGATCCGAGCAATCTGCACAAACTGGCCCGACGGCTGCACCTCAAGTAACACGTCGCTTGAATGCCAAGTGTTGATGGTGGTCAAGGTGGTAGCGCGCAGGGCTTTGCACACTGGGGAAAACCTTCTGGAGATCACCCTCATGCCCCTTTCCCTGGCTGAAATGCGCCGTAGCTACACCCTCAATGGTCTGCAGGACGAGGCTGCGCTGGACGATCCACTGACGCTGTTCCGGCAATGGATGCAGCAGGCACGCGACACCGAGTGCGCGCCAATCGAGGCCAACAGCATGATGTTGGCGACGGTCGACAGCGAGGGCAGTCCGCACTGTCGGGTCCTGTTGCTCAAGGGCTTGAGTGACGAAGGCTTCACTTTTTTCGGCAATTACCAGAGCGACAAGGGCCGGCAACTGGCCGGTAACCCGAATGCCGCCATGACGTTTTTCTGGCCGGGGCTGGAGCGTCAGGTTCGTATTGAAGGGCAGGTGTCCAGACTCCCGGCGCACCTCTCGGATGCGTACTTCGATTCGCGCTCGGAGGCCAGTCGGCTGGGCGCCTGGGCGTCACCGCAGAGTCGGCCGCTGGCCAATCGGGCAGCGCTTGAATCGCTGTTGGCAGACACCATTACGCGATTTGTTGATCAACCCGTCCCGCGACCCGAGCATTGGGGCGGGTATTGCCTGCACCCACAGCGCCTGGAGTTCTGGCAGGGACGTGCTGACCGTTTGCATGACCGCATCGACTATCGCTTGCAGAACGGCGTGTGGTTTCGCAACCGCCTGGCGCCCTGACCCTGTCGAGGTACCTCTATGGAGGAATAGGCCACATCGCCAATCCGGTTCAGGCTTGAGCCTATGCTCATTTACGGGAGGCTTTGAAATGGCCCATCTGGCGCAACGCACGTTTGAACCCCTGAACATCGCCGTGCTGACGATCAGCGATACGCGCACCTTCGAGACCGACACCTCGGGACAGACACTGACCGATCTGCTGCAAACGGCCGGGCATGTATTGATTGATCGTGATCTGGTCACGGACGACATCTATCAGATTCGCGCAACCGTTTCCCGCTGGATCGCCGATCCCAGGGTGCAAGTTGTACTGATGACCGGCGGCACGGGTTTCACTGTCCGCGACAACACGCCGCAAGCGGTCTTGCCGTTGCTGGACAAACACGTGGAAGGCTTTGGCGAGCTGTTCCGTCAGGTCTCCCTGGCGGAAATCGGCATGTCCAGCTTGCAGTCACGGGCTTTGGCCGGGATGAGCAACGGCGTCCTGGTGTGCTGCGTTCCGGGTTCGCCGGGGGCCTGCCGAACAGCCTGGAACATGATCCTGGTGGAACAACTGGACAGTCGCACCGGACCGTGCAATTTCGCCCCGCATCTGAAAGCGCAAACCCAACGGGGCATCGACGCCTGCGAGACGCGTTCATGACCGGCACGGTGTGTGACAGGGGCAACCTGATGCCGGTGGACGAGGCCATTAACCGT
This sequence comes from Pseudomonas sp. DSP3-2-3, assembly GCF_049898225.1. Taxonomy (NCBI): domain Bacteria; kingdom Pseudomonadati; phylum Pseudomonadota; class Gammaproteobacteria; order Pseudomonadales; family Pseudomonadaceae; genus Pseudomonas; species Pseudomonas sp. DSP3-2-3. Next base: position 237,825 of record NZ_JAFCXH010000007.1, read on the forward strand.
CTGCTCGATCAGGTGCCGCCACCGCCCTTGTCACAGATGATTCCCCTGGACCAAGCCATGGGCCGGGTTCTGGCGGAGGACATTCATTCCCCGGTGAACCTGCCGGCCTGGGACAACAGCGCCATGGACGGTTATGCCCTCAGGGCGGCTGACCTGCCGGCAGAGGGTGGTTATTTGCCGATTGGCGGGCGAATCGCGGCGGGGGATCCGGCCGGTGCGCCGTTGCTGGCGCAGCAGGTCGTACAGATATTTACCGGTGCACCATTGCCGCCGGGCGCTGATACCGTCGTGCCGCAGGAACGCTGCCGGGTCGAAGAGGGCCGCGTCTGGTTGCCAGCGGTAAACGTTGGCGAGCACGTGCGCAAGGCAGCCGAAGAGGTGCGCCAGGGGGATCGGTTGCTCAAGGCGGGCAAGCGCCTGCGTGCCCAAGAGCTGGGGTTGCTGGCCGGCGCTGGCGTGACGCAAGTCGAGGTCTATCGACCGTTGCAGGTGTGCTTGCTCAGCAGCGGCAATGAGCTGCGTGAGCCGGGCGATCACCTGGCTCCGGGGCAGATTTACAACAGCAATCGCTATTGCCTGGCCGCGTTGTTGCGTGGCTGGGGCGTCGAGGTGCACGACTATGGCGTCATGGCCGATGAGTTGGCGGCCAGCCGACATGCCCTGACGCTGGCGTCTTCGGAATGCGACTTGCTGCTGAGCTCCGGTGGCGTGTCGGTCGGTGAGGAAGATCATCTCAAGCAGGCGATTGAGGAGCTGGGCAGCGTGGATTTCTGGCGGCTGGCCATTCAGCCCGGTAAACCCCTGGCCTTTGGCAACGTGCTCGGCAGACCCTGGATCGGCATGCCGGGAAATCCATCAGCGGCGCTGATTACCGCGTTGGTCGTCGTGCGCCCATTCCTGCTCAGGGCTCAGGGCATGACTGACGTACTGCCGAGGCCAGTGGCCGTGCCTGCCGGTTTCGACTGGCTGCAGCGTAACAAGCGTCGGCAGTATTTGCGGGCGAAGTTGACCCCGGACGCTGATGGCCGGCTGAGCGTGGAGCTGCACCCGCAGCAAAGCTCGGCGATGTTGACGGCCGCGTGTTGGGCCGACGGGTTGGCGGTCATCGAGTGCGGGCAGCAAGTGCTCAAGCACGACAACGTGATGTTCCTGTCCTTCGCCGACCTGATGCAGTAGCGGCAATTGATTGCCGTCAAGGTCGTGGCTGCCGGTCTGGCTAGACTGGCAGCGCCTTTTCGAACGGTGCATTACGGCATCGGGCGATGGTCGAGACGCGTTTTTTCATGAGGATTACCCATGCAACTGGTCTGCCCGGCAGGGAGCCTGCCTGCGCTTAAAGCGGCGGTGCGCCAAGGCGCCGATGCCGTTTATGTCGGCTTTCGCGATGACACCAACGCCCGGCATTTCGCGGGGCTCAACATGGACGACAAACAGTTCGACGCCGCCGTCGCCCACATCCGCCAACATCAGCGCAAACTCTACGTTGCGGTCAACACTTACCCGCAACCCAAGGGCTGGGAGCGCTGGCAGCGGGCGGTGGATCGTGCTGCCGATTTCGGCGTGGATGCGCTGATCGCCGCAGATCCCGGGGTACTCAACTACGCCAGTCAGCGTCATCCGCAACTGGCGTTGCACCTGTCGGTTCAGGGCTCGGCGACGCACGCCGCTGCATTGGAGTTCTATGCGCAGCGCTACGGCATTCGTCGCGCGGTGCTGCCACGCGTGCTGTCATTGGCCCAGGTCCGTCAGGTTGCTGCCAGTAGCCCGGTGCCCATTGAGGTGTTTGGCTTTGGCAGCTTGTGCATCATGGCTGAAGGGCGGTGTCACTTGTCCTCTTACATTACCGGCGAGTCGCCGAACCTGTGCGGTGTCTGTTCGCCCGCCAAGGCGGTGCGCTGGAGCGAGGACGCCCAAGGCTTGAGCGCGCGCCTCAGCGAAGTGCTGATCGATCGCTACACCCCTGACGAACCGGCCGGTTACCCGACCTTGTGCAAAGGCCGCTTCCTGGTCGAAGGCAAACGCTTCCATGCGCTGGAGGAACCCACCAGCCTCGACACCCTGGACTTGCTGCCGGAATTGGCCGCCATCGGCGTCGAGGCGGTCAAAATCGAGGGTCGCCAACGCAGTCCGGCCTACGTCGAACAAGTCACCCACGTCTGGCGGGCGGCGCTGGATGCCCATCGCGGTGCACCGGGCAATTTTCGGGTCAAGGAAGAATGGCGTCAGGTGCTGGCCGGCTTGTCCGAAGGCAGCCAGACCACCCTGGGTGCTTATCATCGATCATGGCAATGAGGGACGAAACATGAAGCTCAGCCTTGGACCGGTCCTGTTTTACTGGGACAAAGAACAACTCAGCCACTTTTACGCCGAGATGGCGGCCTTGCCCCTGGACGTGATTTATCTGGGGGAAACCGTGTGTTCGAAACGCCGGGCGTTTTCCCTGGATCAATGGCTGGGGCTGGGGCGCGAGTTGCAGGCCTGCAGTCAGGCACAGCTGGTGATCTCCAGCCTGACGCTGATCGAAGCCGCATCCGAACTTTCCAGCCTGCGCCGGCTCTGCGACAACGGCCAGTTGCTGGTGGAGGCCAACGACATGGGGGCGGTGCAGTTCCTGGCCGAGCGCAAGTTGCCCTTCGTGGGAGGTCCGGCTCTGAATCTGTACAACGGCCACGCGTTGGCGCAACTGCTGGACAGCGGCATGACCCGTTGGGTGCCGCCGGTGGAGTGTTCGGCGGCGCTGATTGGCGATGTGCTTGAGCAGGTGCGCGAATTGGGCCGTGAGGTGCCGGAAGTGGAAATCTTCGCCTATGGGCATTTGCCGCTGGCGTATTCCGCACGCTGCTTTACCGCCCGGGCGGAAAACCGACCCAAGGACGACTGCCAGTTTTGCTGCATCAACTACCCCGATGGCCTGGCATTGACCAGTCAGGAAGGACAATCGTTGTTCACCCTCAACGGTATTCAAACGATGTCGGCCGAGGTGACCAATCTGTTGGCTGACTATTCCGGGCTCGTGGCCTGCGGGGCCGACCTGTTGCGTTTGAGTCCGCGGGCCCAGGGCATGGCCGAGGTCATTGGCGCTTATCAGCGGGTCCGCTCGGGCGAAACACCGCCGCTGTTCGTCGAAGGCTGTAATGGCTACTGGCATGGCCAGGCGGGGATGCTGCGCGTCGAGGAGGTCGGCCTGTGTTGAACCGAAAAAAATGGTTGTTGAAGGGTGCCGACCGCTTGCTGCCGCTGGTGCGACGAGTGCCGTTTGCCGTGCAGCGCCTGGCGTTGCAGCAGGCGCTGAACCGCTGCCTCGCCGAGCCGTTGCGAGATGGCGAGTTCGAAGTGTTGCGCGGGCGTTGGTTGTGCCTGCGAATTCCGGATCTGGGTTTGTCCTGGTACCTGACCCTGAGCCGTGAGGGCTTGCGGATCGCTGAACACGCCACGGCAGACGTGACCATCAGCGGCAACTGGCGTGAGTTTTTACTGTTGGCCAGTCGTCAGGAGGATCCGGATACGCTGTTCTTTCGCAGACGCTTGGTCATCGAGGGTGATACCGAGCTGGGGCTGACGTTGAAGAACCTGATCGACAGTCTGGATCCTGATGTGCTGCCGGTGTGGTTGTGGCGCAATCTGGAACGGGCGGGGAAGGGGTTGGCGGCCTGATGGTTGCCTTCGGAGCAGGTTTGCCTTTGTGGGAGCGAGCTTGCTCGCGAAAAATGACCTTGCCCCTGAAAAACGTATCCCTTGCCAGGTGTCTCAATAGCCGCAAGGATACGACATGACTAAGTCCAAGACAGACCGCGTTAAATACACCCTCGAGTTCAAGCTTGAGGCCGTGCGATTGGTTGATACTGGCCTGACGCTTGCTGCCGCTGCCCGCTCTCTGGGTATGTCCGACCAGACCCTGTTCAACTGGGTCAAGGCTCATCGTCAAGGCAG